>NZ_BCMR01000009.1:0-54495 GCF_001653015.1 Rickettsia sp. Tenjiku01 | reverse complement strand
AAATCAATAAACTCACTAAAGTCGTGAAGCTATTTAAAATCAATAAATTTGTAAAAATATCCGTTTTACTGATAAATAGGTAGGTTATTAAGCAAATAAATAATGCAATAATAATTAAAAAGATGTTAAGCATAATTTTTAAAATCGGTTTTACTGTTGGATACACAATCGTCATCGTCATTGCGAGGACATTACGAAGTAATTGACGAAGCAATCTCAGGAGCTTGTTATTATTTCATGAGATTGCCACGCTCCCTACGGTCGCTTGCAATGACGACTTGGATATCCTACCCCTCTCATTATATATAATCATTTATAACACTACAAACTGCAAATAAAATTCCTTAAATAATTTTAATATTATGTAATCTTAGCCAACCTTTACATTATAAATAGCTATTGTGACAAAAATGTTATAAAAAAATGTTGCTTTCTTTTACATTCGGCATTAACGTATATATTTAGGTTCTTACGTACGATTTCTAAAAGATTTAATTTTGACTATTTTTTGCTGCAAATTATAAGATTTTTTTTGAAAAATGAATAACTAATTCTTTCAAACATCTTATTAATTTTCGCTAAAAAATATCGTAAAATATTAAATCAATTAACAATCGTACGCAAGAACCTAGTATTAATATTTTTAAGGTAAATTGTAATGTCACAACTAGATGTTTTAATAGTAGACGATGAAGAGAGTATACGAAATCTCATTGCTGCAAATTTGAAAGATGAAGGTTTTAACCCTAAGGTTGCCGCTAATAGTACTCAAGCCCTTAAAATACTTTCCGAAAAACCGGTCTCTGCAGTTATACTTGATATTTGGCTTCAAGGAAGCGAAATTGACGGACTTGGGATTTTAGAGATAATAAAAAAACGCTATCCTTTAATGCCGGTAATAATTATTAGCGGTCACGGTACTATAGAAACAGCAGTAAATGCTATAAAAATGGGTGCTTACGATTATATAGAAAAACCGTTTAATAATGATAAATTAGTTATTTTACTTACAAGAGCTTGTGAAGTAACAAAGTTAAAACGCGAAAATATAGATTTAAAATCAAAGGTTATAGATAAAACTGAATTAGTAGGCGAATGTTCGGTAACTTTAAAATATAAAATGGCAATAGCAAAGGCAGCTAGCTCTAGCAGTCGTATAATGATTCACGGTAAAGTCGGTAGCGGTAAAGAACTTGCAGCAAGATTAATTCATAAACAATCTAAAAGGGTTAATAATCCGTTCATTATTTTCAGCCCTACTTGTATGACTACGGAAAAAATCAATCAAGAATTATTCGGCGAATCGGAAAAGCAGGCAAATAATAAACGCCCTACTATCTTAGAATTTGCCAATAACGGTACTTTATATATAGATGAGGTCAGTAATATTCCTATTCCTATCCAAGTAAAATTATTAAAATTCCTTAAAGATCAAACTATTACAAAACCTTGCGGAAAAAATATTAAAATTGATATAAAAATTATCACCGGTACTTCTAAAAATATCCCAGATGAAGTTAATAACGGCAAATTCCTAGAAGATCTATATTATCGCCTTAATGTATCATCTCTAAAAGTACCTTCATTATATGAAAGAAAAGAAGATATACCGCTACTCGTTAAGTATTTTGTTAAGCAACTTTCAAAATTTTCAGGTTTAAAAGAACGTAGCTTTGCCGATGAAACTATCGCTGCTCTTCAATCCTATGAATGGCCGGGCAATATTAGACAATTACGTAACGTTGTTGAATGGACTTTAATTATGAATCCGTTAACTACAGGTAATAATGAAATTATAAAACCTTATATGATACCTTCTGAAATATTAGCAAATAGTGCTAATCTTACAAAACTTGAAGATAGCTTTGATATGTTATCTATGCCGCTTAGAGAAGCTAGAGAAGTTTTTGAACGTCAATATCTATCGGCACAAATGAGTCGTTTTAATAATAATATTTCAAAAACATCCTCATTTGTCGGTATGGAAAGATCGGCTTTGCATCGTAAATTAAAATTATTAAGCTTACATATACCTCCTACAAATAGAATAAATGACGAAGAATATGAGGAAGCAAATGCTTAAAGTCATATCAATAATTACGATTTATTTGTTATTAAGCAGCTGCTCCGAATCTACTCGTGATGCGAACGGATTACTTACGGATAGCCAAAGCACGGTAATTCGGCATTATATAATATCGCAAAATTCTAAAAACCTTAAAGTGAACCTTAAAGAGAAGTTCGGTTCAAATTTAAAAGGAGTAAAATTAATAGGAGTACAGCTAATAAATGAAGATTTATCAGGAATAGATTTGACTTCCTGCGAAATATTACGTACTAATTTTGCAGGTAGCAATTTAGAAAAAGCAATACTTACAAATGCTATAATTCAAGAAAGTAATTTTGCAGATTCGGTAATAAAAAATATTTCCGGATATAATGCTGACTTTCAAGGTTCAATTTTTCACAATATAACATTACAAAATACAAATTTTGTTCAATCAAATTTTAGCGATACTGCTTTTAATAAAACTACTATAATAAATGTCAACTTTGAAAATTCTAAATTTAGTCATGTATTATGGAGCAATAATACTATCGACGGTGTTAATTTTCAAAAAGCTAACCTAAAGAATAATAGCTTTAAAAATACTAATATAACAAATTCAATATTTTACGGTACGGATTTAGAAAAAAGTATAATAAATAATACCAATTTTACTAATAATTATTTTGAATCTAGCAACCTAAGTCAAACTATATTAACAGCAGTAATAATTAAGGATTCTAACTTCACACAAAGTATTTTTAATGAAGTAAATTTTAATAACGTACAAAGTAATAACTCTTGCTTTTCATACGCTTCCTTTCAAGATTCAACATTACAAAATATTAGCCTTACTAAATGTGATTTACAAAATAGTACAATTAGTAGTTCAGTTTTAAAGCATTTTAAAATCGATAATGCGATATTAAATAATATGAGTCTAAACGATAATAAATTTAATAATTTATCAATAAAAAATAGTAATGCTAATTTTGTAAGGATTAATAAAACTAAAGGCTCAAATATTACTTTAGATAATATTAGCTATACTAATAATATTTTTAGCAATAATGATTTTAAACAATTTATAGTGATTAATACTGACTTAAACAGCAGTGAAATAATAAACTCAAATATAACTAACGGACAATTTAATAATATAAATTTTTCTAAATCTTTAATACAAAACGTAAATTTTTCAGATGTTAAAATTACTTTAGGCAATTTAAACCAAGTAGCTCTAATAAATTCCACTCTAACAAATACTGCGGTTATTAACTCCGTCCTTTCTAATTCACAAATAAATAATATTAACTACCAAGCGTATTCCGGTTTTATTAATACTAAGGTTTCTAATAATATTATTTTAAATAGTGATAATTCGAGCAAAATTCTACCAAATAATATAGTAATAAATTCGGTAAAAGATTTGCAAAAAATAACTCACTTAGCAAATATGAATTTAACAAATTTTGACTTGAGCAACTTAATATTTGATAGAGTAGATTTTTCAAATAGTATCTTTAAAAAAGCTAACCTAACAAATACGGTAATAAAAAATTCTATTTTAAAAGAGGCTAATTTTTCTGCAGCAATACTTACTAAAACAGATTTTTCAAACTCAATATTAACAGATAGTATATTTAAATCAGCTAAAATTGATCAGGCGGGCTTTAATAACTCCGACCTAACAAATGCCGATTTGACCGAAGCAGCAATTAAAGATACTTCGTTTGATAAAGCTAAGACAAGCGGAATGAAAGGAGTAGAATAATCTTTATTAAATACCTTGGTCCTTATACGAACATTCAGTATGTCATCCCCGCGTGGCATTGTTGCGTGGATCAGTAAATGCTCTTTATGTCATTCCCGCGAAAGCGGAAATCCAGTAAAACATATAAAAAATTTTTTATATGATTATTTTCAGGTATAATTTTGTCCAATATTAAGGGTTATTTTTCTAGATGCCTGCTTTCACAGGAATAACATAGCATTTACCTGTGGTTGCTCTTGGAAAACCTTGCTTTATTAGTAGGAGTATTAGACGGTGTAAATGAATTATTATTTATAAAAGCAGTAGGACTTTGCTGCTTCATTCTATTAATAATTTGCTGTTGTTTAAGAGTATTTATCTTTTGTTTTCCGGCTATCCTTATAGCTTGAGTAATTTTGGCAGTTTCTACAAATATTTCCTTAGGAGTTTGTAGCTGATCAATTCGCTCATAATGTTTTTTAAGAAACTCTTCTTTTATCTTTGGCTTTATTCCTTTCAAATCAACATATGTTCTATATAACTTCTTTAATTTTATTTGTTGCTTGGAAGATTTGTGAGGAAGTGATTTAATCGAATTAACAAGACTACTACCTATTTCTTTTATAATATTAACTGCAGGCGAAGCTATTTTCTTTATTCCTTCATAAATTTTACCTAACCCACTAGCAATAACATCTAATAGTTTAGGTGCATATTCTTTAGATATAGGGGGTATATCCCTAATAATATCTCTCGCTTCAGTTAGATTATTAGCTAAATGGAGTAATGCTTTTTTCTCCTCTAACTCGGTAGAGCGATTAGCATATGAACTAGCTATATCTGCCTGAGCATCTATAGTATTGGTAATTATTGATTTAGTATCATTAAAAGAAAGATCTATAGGTGTCTTTTTTTGCGTTATAGGCTTGTCTTCTCTTAATTTATCTAGCCTATCACGTATTGCTTGGTCTTTTTGATCATTAAGGCTTTTACTTTTTTGTTCTAGTTTAAGCTCAGATTGCAGCTGCTCAATTAGATCGTCTACTTCATTACCGGATTTTTTTGTGGGTATATAAGGTCTATCTTGGAGCTTTGCAAACCTTTCTTCTAATTCTTCAAGTGATGGAGGAGTGCCTTTAAGTTTTGCTAGTCTTTCTTCTAATTCTTGTATTATTTGATCGTCCTGCTTTTTCTTAGACATATATATACCTCTATAATAATTCCTAGGTTTTGTAAAAGAAAATTAATAAGATTTTTGCCATAATAGTTATTCCTATTTCAAAAAAATCTTATGATTTACAACAAAAAATAGATTAATTTAATTTTCCGCATGCAAAGCCTAGTTATTAATAACACAAACTACTAACTAAAATAAAGTATTTTCTGATATGAGTTAAGATATAATTATATAAAGCTAGCATTATCCGTGTGGATCAGTTTTGCCATTGTCACCTAGTTCCTTGATCACGAGATCTAGTTAAAATACTAATAATATTAGTATTTTAAGTTGTTTTCTGGATACCACACAATTCAGCTAATTCTGCACATGCCTTATTTTCTCATACAACTTTAAACATTTTTCTTTTTTAACCATTCCCTCACTTCATCATTAGTGTAAGTTTTAAAATCAGAGGCATTAATTCTTTGCAAAGCAATTTTGCATCTTCTGAATCTTCTTGTATTTCCTGTAGATAATATTCAATTGCTTTACGTACTATATACCCTTTTGATCTGTCTAAGTTTTTTGCTGACTATGCTAAACTATTATTTAGTTCGTCCGGAATAGTTAAATTCAGTCTGGCCATCTTGTGACCTATCTTGAATTAATAACACATTATGACACATAATAGCACAAACTACAAACTGCAAAAAGCTATAAATACTTATCCAACACGTCCGACATAATTTTACGAGCTACAGGGGCGGCGGCTTTACTACCGCCTCCGCCATGATCAATAAAGACGGTAACGGAATAACTAGGATCGTGATAAGGAGCGAAGCCTAAGAACAAGGCATGATTACGCCTCTCCCAAGGAATAGATTTACGGCTTAAATCATCTTTAGCATTTAGTTTGCCTTGCACCTGCGAAGTACCGGTTTTACCAGCGAGCTGCCTATTTGTGCCTAAAATTCTATTATAATACGCCGTACCTCCCGCAACATTAACGGTATTATACAAACTTTCTTGGATTATTGTGATATTTTTGGACTTAATATTGACATTATAAAATTCCGGATCATTTTTTAATATTCTAGGCGTATACAGTTTACCGTTACTTGCAATAGCTGTAATAAACCTTGCAAGCTGCATCGGCGTTACCCCTAGAAACCCCTGTCCGATTGCTAAATTAAAACTATCTCCTATTGACCAAGGCAGCTTTAATTTTTTCTTTTTCCACTCTTTTGACGGTACAAACCCGCTACTTTCAGGAGCTAAATCGATACCGGTTTTTGAACCGAGGCCAAATTCTCTTGCAACTTCAAGAATTTTATCCGGACCTACTATTCTTGCTAATTCATACATATAAATATTACAAGAATGCTTTAAAGCAGACATCATATCTAACGTTCCGTGTCCGCTATGATTCCAACATCTAAAGCTATTAGTACCAAGAGCAGAGCTACCGTCGCAAAAAACGGTTTTATTAGGATTAATGCCTACTTCAAGGGCTGCAAGTACGGTAATTATTTTAAAAACCGAGCCTGGAGGATAAGAATTTTGTATTACCTTATTAATTAAAGGCTTATAAGGATCACTCGTTAAACTTTGCCAATAATTTTCCGATAATTTACTGAAACGATTTGATTCAAAACCCGGAGTGGAAGCACAAATTAGTACATTTCCGGTTTTAGTATCCATAACTATTGCCGAAGAACCTTTAGGATTTAAATATTGCTGGATATTTTGCTGAAGAGACGCATCGATATTTAAATGCATATCTTCACCCGATTTAGTATGGGTTCCTGCTATTTCTCTTACCTGCTTACCGTAAGCGTTTACTTCAACTTTTTTATAACCAAATGCTCCTCTTAGTTTGTTATCGTAATATTTTTCAATACCGGATTTACCGATATTAAAATCGCTTAAACTATGTATATTTAATTCCTGCTTCTCGTGCTCATTTATTTGACCAAGATAACCGATTAAATGAGAAGTAACGCTTGAAAAAGGATAAAACCTTAAATAACCTATATCAATAAATATTGAAGTGAGTTTATGCTTTTGTTCTTCAATCATTGATACTTGCTGCCAATCAAGCTGATCAAATATTATTAAAGGAGTGTGGCGACTAGATTTTTTAATTTTTTGCTTAATATAATTATATTTTTCCGGAGATAAATTTAGAATATTACTAATTATTTCTAATTCATCCCTATAATTATTATTAATGCTCCTATCTATTACTAGCTGATAACATGGTTTATTAGTAGCTAAAATATTGCCGTCTAAATCGTAAATTCTTCCTCTAGTCGGTGGAAGTACAACGAAACTAATACGATTCTTATCCGATAAAGTCTTATATTCTTCGCTTTTAATAAGCTGTAAATAAAACATTCTTATTCCAAGCAACGATAAAAATCCGAGTTTACCTAATCCGATTATAAAGGCTCTTCGTGAAATTAACTCACCATGTAGTATTTTCTTATTTAGCATACTTTTTAAAGTAATTCATAGGAGAGTCAAGTATAAGACAAATTATATTATAAGAAAATATAGTTGTTAAAAATTGAAAGAAAATTATTAAATATCCATCTGCTTCTAGCTTCTTGATTGTTATTAGTAAATATTTAAAATTCAATATAAATAAACAATAAACGCAAAAAATAATGAAATTTATTAAATAGTTTTTAGCTACAAAATATTTTGAAAATAATTTATAAATCGTATATGCCGATAAGAAAACTAGCGAATTTGTACCGATAGGCATACCACTTATTTGATCTATAAATAGACCGAGAAAAAATATGCTAAAAATATTTAAGGAATATAACGACATAAAATAATAAATAAATATAATTTCCATCGCCGGAAAGATTCTGCTTTGAATATTTATTTTATAACTCACTAACGGAAATAATATTATAAAAAAACATAGCAAAGCAAACAGCAATTTTAATATTATTTGTAAGCTATTTTTATATATTTCCTGTTTTATCTTTAACATAAATAGTTTTTTGTTATATAGTTTTGTATTGTGTCATACCATGACTTGATCGGCAATTAGGTTGTCATCCCACGACTTGATCGCGGGATCTATATAAACAACATTTTATGTGGTCATTTTTACTGGACCACGGGGTGACAATAGAAAAATTGCAACCACCCAACGACCATATCAACCATATACAAAATATAAATTAATTTTCTATTTTGTACAGTTTTAAAAAATGAATATGGATTCTACAATAACTCACAACAACTAGGGTTAGGTCTTTTATCATTATCGCTAAGCTCTAATTCTTCTTGTACCTCGGAACTTGTGGATATAAATAGTTGTTTTGATATAATATTATTTATTGTTGTCGTAGGATCAAAAGACTTAAGCCGTGGGATAGGTATACTAGGTTTATCTGTTATATTTTTATTTTTTGAAATAAAAACCTCCTTTTTAGCTTATAAATACGTCATTGCCAGAAAATTTAGGCTTTTTGTTGCACAGATCGTTTGATGTCATCCCCGCATAGGCGGGGATGACATCAAGTAGGTTTTACTGATCTACACAACAATGCCTGCTCACAATGACAAAATCTATAATTATTAGGTAATATTTTAACTTTCTTCCTCACTTTGTTCTATCGGTTCTAAACCATATAAAGATATCATACGTTCAAATACTCTACCGGCAGTAGGGGCAGCCGTCCAACTTGCAGTTGCAAAGCCAAAGCTTTCTTTAGTCGGTTTCGGCTCATCAAATCTAATAAAAATAATATATTGCGGGTTAGATGCAGGCAGCATACCTAAAAACGATGACGCTCTACTATTTTTTAGATATTTCTTTTTCCCCCCTGCCCCTTGTGAAAGTTTTTCTGCCGTACCGGTCTTACCGCCGATAAGATAGCCTTTGACCTCTGCTCTTTTACCGTTACCTTCTTTTACTACCGCTCTAAATAATTTCTTCATTTGGGTAGAGGTTTTTTCACTAAAAATTTTTTTACCTATTTCTTTTTCATCCTTTTTTTTTAAAAAAGTAAGATCATAAAAAGTACCGCCGTTAACAACCGGTAACATTGCTCTAACAAAATGCAAAGGGCTAATCGAAATGCCATAGCCATACGACATAGTAACACTCGTTAACTCATTCCATCTTTTCTCGGAAGGAAATAACGGAGTACCTCGTTCAGGTAATTCTATTTGTAACTGATCTAATAGACCTAATTTCTTTAGGTATTTTTTAAAATTGCTTTTACCGATTTCAAGCATAATTTGACTTGTGCCAATATTTGAAGAATATAGAAAAATCTCAGGTACACTATGCCATCCTTGCCTTGGCGTATAATCCTTAAGCTGGAATCCTCCTACTTTCATATAACTTATATCATAAGCATCATTCATATTTATTGCACCGGTATCAAAGCCGACTGCCATAGTTAATGCCTTAAACACCGAACCCATTTCGTAAATCCCGAGACTTGCTATATTAAACAGCTCTTCCGGTTTGGCTAAACTCGGATAATGTGGATCGAAATCAGGCTTATTTACTAATGCTAAAATCTCGCCATTATTTGGATCAGCAATAATGCCTACTGCTCCTATGGCCTTAAATTGCTTTAAAGTTTTATCAAGCTCCTCACTTAAAATACTTTGTAATCTGATATCAATAGATAATTGAAGCGGTTCTTTCCGATTCTTTGGTTCGTTTAATTCATAATCAGAATTAGTTAAATACTTATCATAAGCGAGCTCTAAGCCACTAAGCCCTACCGAGTCTCTACCTACATAACCGACAACATGCGACAATAAATTAGAAAAGGTATAAATTCGTTTCTGCTCTTCTTCAAATTCAAAACCAAGTAACCCAAGGCTAGTTATCTTTTCTTGCTGACTAGGTAGTACATCCCTTTTTACCCATATAAAGCTTTTATTTGACTTAAGTTCTGCAAGTAATTTAGCTTTATTAATATCAGGTAGAATTTCTGCTAGCTTTTTTACGGAAGTTTCAGGATCAAGTACTATTTGTGGATTAGCAAATAATGAGGCAGAAGGTAGGTTCACTGCTAATAAATTACCGTTTCGATCAACTATTTCTTTTCTAAATTGATGATTTTTTTTAAAGGAATTAATATTTTTATCGTAAACATTCGTAGCAACGATTATCAATCTGTAAGATAAAGTACAAAAAAGAAAAGAAAAGACACAAATAACCACTAATAATCGGATTTTTGTATTTTTACTACAAACATTCCAAATTGTTAGACTTTTAATTGTAGGTTTCCATTTTTCCCAAATTTGTTTCATATGTTATTTATGGTGTTTCAAACACTAATATTTCCGCAAGCCTTATTTCATTCCCACGAAAGCGGGAATCCAGTACTTTAAAACCTTTTCAAAACTTGATTTGAAAAATAAAAAATCTTTGAAATCAAGATTTTTTGAAAAGCTCGATTTATCTCGCTTTACCCTAGATTCCCGCCTACGCAGGAATGATATCGAACGCTTTTTCCAAGCCATGCAACAATCCTACCAAGATACGAAGATCAACTTCAAAAAGAGCAAAGAATCCACAAGACGAGGAACGGAGCGTATACTTAATACGTGAGTACCACAGTACTTGTAGTATGACGTAGCCAATTTTTGAAGTTCATCGAGTATCCTTCACTCTACTCGAAACAGTCTGTATATACTTATTATTTGTAATTCTTTTGTAACGCCATTTACTACTCTTGGAAATACTAATATTATGATTAAATTTAATATTTTGATCGATATTTGGCCCTAACGGATCTTTTATCATTTGATAAGATTTAACTGTTTCTAATTTTAAATAAGCCGCCGCAAGTTTTTCCAATCTAGCTGGCAAAAGTAGATAAGCTTGCTCTGCTTTTAAAATATGAATATTATTATTCTCACTATTTATCTGTTTTACAACGCTACTTAATTGATAATCAAGAGTTGAGACTCGCTCCTTTATGCTAAACAAACTACATATTACTATAATTGTTATCAATAATGTTAAATAGTGAAGCTTTCTTATACTCATAATTAATTACTCATATATCGCTTTTGCTGCTCGAAGTTTTGCCGATCTTGCTCTAATATTTAGCCCTACTTCTTTATCTGACGGTGCTAGAGCTTTGTTAGTAATAATCTTAAGCCATTTATTTGGATCAATCGTCATGTCGTCTTTAGCATATTTTGATCTTACTACCGGCTTTTCCGAATTTTCTTTAAAGAAATTCTTAACTATCCTATCTTCTAAAGAGTGAAAAGACACCACAACTAAACGTCCGTCTTTCTTTAATATATTTTTTACATTCACTAAAAACTGTTCTAACTCCCCAAGCTCATCGTTTACATAAATCCTAATGGCTTGAAAGGTTTTAGTTGCAGGATCAATTTTGCCTTTTCTAAATCCTATACTACTTCTAACAATCTCGGCTAACTTGCCTGTACTATCAATTCTCGCCGTTTTTCTATATTCTACAATTCTCTTAGCAATTCTTCGTGAAAAGCTCTCATCTCCGTATTTGTAAATTACGTCAGCTAGCTCTTTTTCCTCTGCCGCATTTACAAACTCCTCGGCACTAAGCCCTTGCCCACTCATACGCATATCGAGTGGTCCGTCATGCAAAAACGAAAATCCTCTATCTGCTATATCTAACTGCATTGATGAAACGCCTAAATCCAGCACTATCCCATCAAATTTTTTTTCCTTAAGCTTTGCAAAACTATCCGCAAAATTTGTTTCTACAAAATCAAATCTCTCACCGTAATTTTGCTGAATTTCTTCGGCTCTTTTAATCACGTTTGGATCACGATCCAAGGCTGTGACATAACAGTTACAACTTTCTAATATTGCTTTGCTATATCCTCCTGCTCCAAACGTACAATCTAAATAAGACTCACCGTCTTTTGGGCTTAAGGCCTCTAACATTTCATTTAGCATTACAGGCACGTGAGATTGTATCATTAATGAGCATTCCTTAGAGTCAAGCGCTTTTCATGAGCAATTTTTTGAGCGGCATTTAAATATTTCTCAAAATTCTGCGGCTGCCAAATCTCAAAAATCACCCCTTTACCTACAAAACATGCTTGCTCTTCGATTCCTGCATGCTTCATTAAAGATTGCGGCAATATAACTCTTCCCTCCCCATCAAAGGACAGTTGTACAGCTTCCCCGAATATCATAGTCTCAAACGCATCACGCTCCTCGGAATAAGGATCAAGCGTCTCTATCATCTGCCTTAATTTCTCGATATGCGAAATACCGCATACCTCTATACAATTATTCCTAATCGACGGATAAGCAATTACACCGTTAAATAATTCTTTCCCTAGTACCGCACGGTAATTCGCCGGCACCGACACCCTACTCTTTTTATCAACACCATTTACATACTTAGATAAAAATACATTCATTGGTATAATTTGGGTTAATTTGGGATTTAATGGGAAATTATAGGATATTATAGGAATATCAAGGAGTCAAGGGTTTTTAACAAGGATGAGTTAAATTATTAAGATGTCATACCGTGGCTTGACCACGGTATCCAAAAAAATAATTTAAAATACTAATATTAGTTTTAGAATGGATTCCGCGATCAAGTCGTGGGATGATAGAGGGGGAATTGATCCACACAACAACGCCATACAGGAATAACATCGAACCACACAACAAAGCTTAATCCAATGATTTTATGGATTTTTTTAAGTGATTTTCACCTTGAAAATTCATATTATTTAATATATTAATTTAAGGTAAATGATTATAGTAATTTTATGGCTAAGGTTAGAGCAATAGAAACGATGGCTACTCTAATAACAGAACAAACATCTTCTTATGATACAGGTATGGTGTCTGAATATTACCTTACTAGAGCAAGACGACACCCTAACTCCTATTGCTGCTTCCAATTTTATCCCTAGCATTAGTTTATCGGCCATTCAAGAAGTACCACTGATATCTTCATCTTCTGCACAAGACTCCGACTACAACATTACACTAGATAAACTATTCGAACAGTTTTACATCACTTACGGAGCATATTCTTTTTACCAATCCAAGTTTTTTCAAACCGCTCAACTAAAACATCTTATAAAAAAGATTATAGATCATCAAGGTGATGATATCAATATTCAAGATTCGTTTAATCATACAGTTCTACATAAGGCCATTTACCGCAAACTTTATGATATAGCTGAATTTTTACTAGAAAAAGGAGCTTCAACAGAGTTAAAAGATTTAGATGGATATACACCTCTTCAATTAGTTATTCATGAAGGCTACACAGAAATGGTTAAATTTAATAATATGGAGCAGATCATCGAGATAAAAACTAATAGAATTAGTACCCGATGATAAATCTGAATTAAAAGCTTTTTTAAGCCGTGCAATAGCGTCTCAAAATAATAATTCTAGCTAGCACAATCGATAATGCTCTTGTTACCACTAAAGATATAGAAAAATTAAATGATACTACAAATTTCTATACCGGTTCAAGAATATCTAAAACTGTTGTGCTTGCTAATGAAAATCCTGAAGAGTTGGGACTTGAATTAGCTGGTGAAGTACATGAAGAGGTTTCTTAAACATACTCAATAATGACCTATAGAACTATTTTAATATAGGTTAATTTAAAAAATATTGACTTATTATGTTTTATTTGCAATAATTATTGATTAATGTTAATAATGATTTTATTTTTTACATAAATAAAGGTTAATTATGCCGCAACTTAAAATAGGTATTTTTAAAATACATAAATATTGTAAAAATATAAAAACTACAACTCAATCAAACGCTAACTATCCCCTAAAGAAAAAAACTACTGAAAAAAAATTAAACCCCACGGTAAAATACAGAAATATGATCCCAACCAAGATATTTGGATACCGGATACTGAACTTCTTGGAACAGATTATGACACATAATTATAAATCTAGCATTCTTGACTACATATATATTGTGAACAAATGCTAAGTTTGAGCTTTAAAATCTAATTTATGTTTAATTTACTTATTGATAATATTATCGTATTCATATACCTAATATCTATTCTACTTATTGGTATATATTACCGAGCTAAAAATAGTAGTTTTAAGAACTATGCACATGTTGAAAGTAAAGCGCAAAATAGTAAGCTGTTATTAATAGCTACGATATTTGTAAGTTCTGTCGGAGGAGCCACCACTTTCGGCATTATGGAAAAGGCTTTTGTGGGGCATGAATATTATGCTTACGCTCTTATACTTACAATACCTATAGATATATTAATTGCAATCTATATAGTGCCTTTAATTGCCAAACATCACGGAGCTGAAAGCATCGGCGATATCCTCAGTACATATTACGGTAATATAGGTCGTTTTATCGGAGGGGTTAGTGCGGTTATCGTTTCAGTGGGGTTTTTGGCTGCTCAAATAAGCGTAAGCGGCTATATTTTTCAATATCTCTTAGAAATAAATGATGTAAATGGGGTAATTTTAAGTTATAGTATAGTACTTATATATACTACAATAGGCGGTTTACAATCTATTGTTTTTACTAATTTACTGCAATTTTTGGCGATGATAATCGCTATACCAACCATAACTTTTATCAGTTTAAATAAAATCGGTTTTGTAGATTTTATTAATAACCTACCTACGGAAAATGCAAATTTTGATCAGAGCAACCTACTTTCTTATACAATTGCAGCAGCTTTAAGTTTTAGCGTCATGAATCTATATCCTACATTTATTCAAAGAGCTTTAATTAATAAAAATTCTACGCAAACAACTAAAGCAATATATGCAAAATCCGCTATATATTTTTTCTTCTTGATTTGCATTACTTTAAATGGTTTAATTGCTTATAAGCTTTATCCAAACCAACCGTCAAATTTAGTATTACCTTATTTAATCAACCAAATCATCCCACATTTAATTCAAGGGATAGTAATGAGTGGACTCTTAGCTGCCGTTATGTCTACTGCTGATTCTGATTTAAACGTTACTTCTATAGCTATTGTTAAAGATATAATCAATCCTATTGTTAAGGTTAAAAATCAGCAAAAATTATTATTAATTGCTCGAATTATTAACGTTATAATAGGAAGTTTTGCAATAATTGTAGCTTTAAAATTTAGTAATGTAATTGACTTAGTAGTATTCTTCACTGGTTTCTGGGGACCGGTAACATTAGTACCGTTAATAACAACGCTTTTTGGTATCAGAACATCTAAAACTATAATGGTCTTATCATCACTTGGCGGAGCAGCTATCTTCTTAATATGGGAATATTATTCTTTATCGTTGCAATATTTCAACCTTAGAGGAGTGTTTATAGGGACAATGGTGAGTCTTGTGATATTTATTCTAGGATGGTGGTATTCTAATGTCATTACGAGGAAAGTCATATAAAATATATTATCTATTTACTTGAAGTTTTAAATAATTTAATATATTAACTCAAGGTTAATAATTGAATTATGAGGATTTTATATCTAAGCAAAATAGTATTGAAGGAAAATATAGCATAATAATTCCTATTGAAGACAAGAATGGGAGAATAAAATTTAAGCTTAATTCACGTGATGACGTTAATGGCAGCACTTTAGCTGATATAGGCTACGTATTCAGAAAATATGCGTAACATGTATTACTCTACTAAGCAAAAAAATGATGCGGTGAACTCTTTAATGACAGGAACTTTAAATTATTCTATTCATGGTACAATGACTCCATATTATCTGACTTAACTAAATTTAATATTAATGATTTATCTCAGAATGATGAACCTAAATTAATAGGCGAAACATGCCAAGAACTTAAAGATCCTATTGAGGATATAAAAAGCTAGCCTTATTGCATGAATCCAGAAACCTGCTCGATGTCATGCCTGCGGAAGCGGGAATTCAGTGACAAGTAGGAAAATCGAGCTTTTAATTTTTTAAATTTAGTATGTCTAGACTTTTTAGTGACTGGATTCCCGCCTCCGCGGGAATAACATCGCGACTCATACAACTAGGTTTTTCATGAGTTATAATATTAGTTTTTTCTGTGCAAAATATTAAAAATCATCTCAGCAAGTAACTTGTTAATACCATTGACTTTAGCAAGCTCATATATGGTTGCGTCGCATACTGCTTTATACGAACCGAAATAATGCAGTAATGCTTTTTTTCGAGTTTCACCTACACCCTCTATATCGTCAAGGCTTGATATTTTTATAGCACGTGATCTACCTAGTCTATGATTCTTTATGGCAAAATTATGCGCCTCATCTCGCAAGATTTGTAAATATTTCATAACCGGCAAATTCTTATCTAGAATGAATACTTCCTTACCTATCACATGGAACTGTTCAAAACCGGCATTTCTATCTACTCCTTTTGACATACAAACAAAAGGAATATTCATTTCAAATTTATCCATCACCTCTTTAACGACGCCTAAATGCCCTTTGCCGCCATCTATAATCATTAAGCTTGGCAATTTATGCGGCTCTTGCCTTAACCTTGTAAGCCGCCTTGTTAGGACTTGCCGGAGCATCTCATAATCGTCACCTTTGATGTCACCCCCGCAGTTCTTTATGCCATTCTCGCGAAAGCAGGAATCCATTAACCTTTTTGGATCCCCGCTTTCACGGGAATGACATATGAGAGAGGGAGCATGGATATTAAAAATCCGATATTCTTTTTTATCAAAACCAACTTTACCAGCAACTACCATCACTCCAACCGCAAACTTACCTTGAATATGGCTATTATCATAAATCTCAATTCTTTCAGGAATTTCAGAAAGACCAAATAGCTCTTTAATTTCAAACATAATCTCTTGATTTTTTGCAAATTTCTTCAAATACTGCTCTAGAGAAAATAAAGCATTTGTCTCAGCATTTTGAACTAATTTAGCCTTACCGCCTTTATTAGGCACTGTAATATTAAGCTGAAGTATATTGTTGATTTGCTTAATCGCCTCTATCACATTCTCTTTATCATTAATTTCATGATTAATTATAATTGCCGCAGGCACGTGTTGTTTTTGGTAAAATTGTAATAAAAAATATTCTAATACTTCTTCTTTGGTACTATTTTCGGTAGAAGTAAGAAAATAAGGGATATTACCGCATGCTTGCCCTGCCCTATATAAAAACACTTCCACGCAATAATGCCCGTTCTTTTCCACAATAGCGATTATATCTGCGTCTTTAACGACATCTGAAACCCCTGCCTTAAGCTGCACATAACTAAGTGCTTTAATGCGATCTCTAATTTCTGCCGCCTCTTCAAAACGCATCTGACTACTTAGCTCTTCTATCTTTCTAGATAGGTTCTCTTGGAGTTCTTTAGTGCGACCTTGTAAGAAATCTTTAACCTGAGTTACTAAGTCTCTATAGACTTCCTTGTTTATTTTACCGACGCAAGGAGCATAACAACGTTTTATTTCATATTGTAAGCAAGGACGAGTACGTGAATTAAAGTAATTATCCGTGCAGGAACGTAATTTAAAAATTTTTTGTAGTTCGGTCAAAGTAGTATTAACTTCCGCACTCGAGGCAAAAGGACCAAAAAACTTCCCTTCACTTAGAGTTTTACCTCGATATTTTAGTAATTGTGGGAAATCATGATCTAAACGTAACTTAATGAAAGGAAAAGACTTGCAGTCCTTAAGAAGAATATTAAATTTCGGCTGAAATTTCTTGATTAACTGTGCTTCTAAAAGTAGTGCTTCAACTTCGGAATTAGTGATGCTATACTCTAAAAAACAAGTATTTGCAATCATCCGAAGCGTCTTATTATCTAAATTGCTTTTAATGTAATTAGTAAGGCGTTTCTTTAAATTTTTAGCTTTACCGACATAGAGAACTTGCTTGTTAACGTCAAACATTCTATAAACCCCTGAACGTTCAGGAGCATCTATAAGTTTAGATTTAATTAACTCACTTCCGGTAATTTCTAGGGTCATGTGTATAGTGTCCTATGTCATTCTTAGCTAAAAGCCGAAATCCAGCAAAAATAACCTTAATATTGATATAAAAATTACACATTAAACCTAAAAAAACAAGTTTTTTATAGGTTTTACTGGATTCCCGCCTTTGTGGGCATGACATAGAAGAGTGCACCATGCAACAATAACCTTCAATTCCCCGTTTTATTATACGGATTGTCATTTGCGACTTTAACATTCACTATTTTTCGTGTATTGTCATCAAAGAAAAAGGTTATTTTAAACTCATCTCCTACATTTAAATCTACTTTTGGGTCATAAAGCATAATATGCATGTCACCGGGCTTAAAATCAACATTAATATTACCGGCAATTAAAAATGGATAATCCACTTTTACCATTTTACTAACCCCTTGATCATTAATTGTTTGATGAATTTCTATTCCACTTATCTTATCTGAAGATATATTCACTAAATTATAACTCTTACTTCTACTATTTATTAATGTAAAATACATAGCAGAATTGCTCACTTTACCTTGCACATTTGTTGTAGGTCTTGCCCAAGGCTGTGCAAAGTGAACGGCTGCCTCTGCAGGTAAATCATCGGGCTGATCAGAAGAAGAATTTGTAGAATTAGGATTTTGAGCTGTTTGGTTATCAGCATAGCTTACTGCACAAATTAAAGTTATAAAACTAATTAGTAATGTTTTTAGCATAAAAATACCCTTAATAAATTAAAATGAAATATTAGCATAGATTAAATATAAATCTAGTTTTTTAAAAGATATTTTTTGTACACTTCTTGTGGTAATCTCTCTATAGCATAACGAACTGTGATTCTTGGCATTTGTAAAGTATAGTGATCCAAAAAATCTATTAATTGTTTTTCATCTTTTTTTCCTGCTTCACGTAGCATCCAACCTACTGCTTTATACATTAAATCATGTTTATCGTTTAAGAGTAATTTTGCTATTTCAAAAGTCGTGTCTAATGTATTATTTTTGATAAAATACCAAGTAGCAACTATAGCTATTCGTCTTTCCCATAGAATTTCCGATTTTGTTAGTGTAAAGAGATAATCCTTTTCTTTATCCCATAAATAAGCTCCGATTATATGATGAGCTGATGCATCCACTAAATTCCAATTATTTATGTGTTTTATATTGTTTAAATAAAAATTATACAAAAACTCTTTATCTTGTGCTGTCTGATATTGCATAATCAAAATAGCTAATGCTAAAAATTTCTCTTCATTAAATTCTGAAGTAATAAGTCGGCTTAAATCCTCCATATCCAAATTATAAATAACTTTTAGCTATTGTACGTAAAGTTGGCACGGTAACACCAATAAATCGGTCATGCTCTTCATACTCTCCTTCTCTAGTTTTCAAGAATAGCGTTCTACGTTCTACAGGAATAGTAGCATTCTCAAGTAAAATATTTCTAATTTGTTGTAAATTTTCTCTCATGTTCAATAAGCCATTTTTTACGATGTAATCCCCTGCCATAGCCTCCAAGTTTGCCATTGCTATTAATAATACGATGACAAGGAACAATGATTGCTAACTGATTCATACCATTAGCATTTGCAACAGCTCTATAAGAATTAGGTTTGCCCAAAACTTTAGCCTGATTTAAATAGCTTCGTGTTTCACCGTAAGGTATATTAATTAATTCTTGCCAAACCATTTTTTGAAATGGGCTTCCTAAAAGATATATAGGCGTATTAAATTTTTGTAAAGTACCGTTAAAGTACAATTGCCTCTTCAATCATTCACATCGGTTCAGTGCTTCCAGGAATAATAGCAGATTCTGTCTTAATCCTTAGCCTCTCAATTTCACGCTCCAAACCTCTTCTATCAACAAACTCTAGCAAATAAAGCAATTTTTCATCACTAATTGCCAGCATAGAACCAAGAGGCGTATCTAGAGCCAAGCCGCTTTTAAAATATTTAAATGCCGGTTAAATTTTGTCGGCGGTCCTCCCATTATTTTAGAGACAGCATCTCGCAAACCGCTACTTGACTCATAACCCATATCAATTTGTGTATTAATGACCGATTCACCCATGCGAATTTGCTTCATCGCAATACCCATACGCCTTGCTCTCACATATTCTACAAACGTCATACCGAAACGTTTTTTAAATTGGCAACGTGCTGTAGAAGCATCTACTGATAGCTCATCACAAGCACCATCTTTCCATCTTTTAGCAGGATTAAACTCAATAGCATTAACAAGAGTACAAACTAAACCTGAAGCTTCGCCAAGGATGTGAAAGAAGCTTGCAACTATGAAGCATGCCAAGCTTCCTTAGCAGTTTTATAAAATTCACAATTTTCAAATTTAGGTTTCCGTGCAGGACAAGTCGGTCTACAAAATACTCTTGTTATTTTAACCGCTACAAAAAAGATATTTTCATATCTGTCATCTTTATTAATTAATGCCTGATAATATTCTTGTCTTTGAAGCTTATTAAACATATTAATTTATCCTATAATATAAATGTATAATTATATTATATACACTTTTTAAAACTCCTGTAACCGAAATTCAGGCATTGATTTTTTATTTAATACTTCTGTCTCTCATGCTCGATAAGCCATTTTTTGCGATCTAGCCCTGAACCATAACCGCCAAGCTTACCGTTATTATTGATGATGCGGTGACACGGAATAATTATAACAAATTTATTTGCTCCATTAGCATTTGCAACGGCTCTATAAGATCTTTCCACACCTATTAATTTAGCTTGGGTAAAGTAACTTCTTGTTTCACCGTAAGGTACATTCATTAGCTCTTGCCATACTAATTTTTGAAATTCGCTTCCTAAAAGATATATCGGAGTATTAAATTGTTGCAAAGTACCGCTAAAGTAAGATTTAAGCTCCTCTTCAATTGATATAATCGGTCTAGTGCGATCTTCAGTAATAGCCAATTTTGTGTTAATCTTAAGTCTTTTAATTTTATACTCTAATCCTTTACTTTCAACAAAATCGAGCAAATAAAGCCTCTCTGTATCACTAATTGCCAGCATAGAACCAAGAGGCGTATCTAGCCAAGCGGATTTTAAACTCATTATTTTACCCTAAATATGATTTCTTAATATTATAATATTGATTTTTTATTTAACAATTTTATATTTTTAAAACTAACAATTTATAGGTAATCACTATGATAAAAGCTCATGTTTTTAAATATTCTCAGGTAATTTTCACCAAGAGGGACCTCGCTATAATAAAATTTAGCAAATACAGCGGACTAAGTATACCGGATATTGCTACTATGGCAAAAGAAGCAGAAAAACTAACGGAATAATAGATCAGTATAAAACCGGTAAAATAACTACCGCAAAATTTCGTAAGAAAATGAATGAGCTTATACAAAAAAAAAAACGGTAATCCTATACGAGATAATGAGGTATTTGATAAAGGCTGGAATGCTATGTGCAAAATAGAACCTGAAAAGCTAACAGAGCTATATAACTTACAACAGACGCATAAATTTCATATCCACATTATAGGCAATACAAACGAATTACAGTATAATTATATTCAATAAAAAATAGAAAAGGCTCCAAATCAACCCACCATTTCTTATACACTTTCATACAAACTTGGTAACTCAGGTGAGAGAGAATTAAAACATTATACAAAACATTTTTTAGCAGCTCGCGATTATGAACCAGTATGGCATATGGAAGCTCAAAATGACTATGATCAAAACGCTTTAGACATATTAGGAAAATAATACGATAATACGACTAAAGATATTATATAAATATTGATAGCTTAAAAATTCTACAATAGCGCATTATGCAATAATTCGCTATTTGCGTTATTTAAGCCAAATCATTTAGCTTCATGATCTTTAGCAAAATCAATTAGGCTTTCCACAACATCACTTAAATTTTCATTACTAAAGTCAATCCTCATTTCTTTTTTAACAACATCAACAAAATAATCATCAAGTGAATTTTTCATTTAAAATGGAAGTGTTTTTTGTCCAATGAACAATTATTTTCTGCTTAATGATGTCATAGGTATCAAGAGCAATTTGAATGGCATTTTCACGCTGATTTTGATCTTTTCGATTCTGTAAGAAGCTATTATTGTTTTGTTAGTGCCGAGTTCACTTGGCACATCATTTTTAAATTCAGCTCTTATTTTTTAATTCTATTTAAAAGATCACTATCTGATAAACGTTTATTATGATGCTGTATTATTGTGTTATTTATTAAGGGTAGAAAATTTTTGATAAAAGGCAGGATCGATATTGATATAATCCTTAATAGTATCTTGTATTTGATTAGCCATATCCATGACCGAATGTTAACCACTTCAGTTTTAGTAAAATGACCAGCAATAACATACTCATCAAGCAACTTCATGACTTGAGCGGTATATATTTTTTTATCCGGTTTTTCTTTATAACGCTTTTCCACTATCTCTTTGAGCTTATTAAATTTTATTCATATTGTAAATTAACTTATTCTTTTTCTTCATAAAATTCATAAGAATTAGAAGCTATAGACATCAGATTTTTAAATTTATTCAACAAGAAATAAAACTTATTGCGTATAACTTCATCGGCTAAATGCTGTTCGAGCTGTTCAGAATCCAAATCGTTAGGCACATTTATAAAAATATTTTTAATGTCTTGTAGTAACGGAAAAAATGCTTTCAATTTATCATCTACAAAAAATATAGCATCTTCTAAATCTTCTCTATCAAAATTGTTTAAACCATAATTTTCCTAAAATTGATGTGCTTGTTTTAATTGATTCGATAACCCTACATAGTCAATTATGTAACCGTATTCTTTGTTTTCCCTTTTTCTTCAAATAGACGATTCGCACGAGCAATTGCTTGTAAAAGATTATGCTCTTTTCATTCTTTGCATATGTAAATAACAACATTACGCGGTGCATCAAAACCGGTTAGTAATTTTGAAACTACAATTAAAATTTCAGGATCATCGGAACTTTTAAATTTTTAATAATTCTATTATTGAATTTTGCTCCATATTGTTCCCTCATGTTTTTTATAAATTTATCTACTTCATTTTCGCTTTCAATATCTTTATAACCGTCCCGGTCATCATTAGCAGATATAACAACTTCAGAACTTACTTGTCCTATATCATCTAAAAATTTTTTAAAACGAACGGCAATTAATCTAGAAGGAGCTATTAACATACCTTTTAAACCTGTGCCTTTAAACGTTTTTAAATAGTGCGTTGAAATATCAAATGCTTTGGCATACATAGCTTCCTTTGTTTGAGCAAGCATCTTTGAGCAACTGAATCTTGTTTTCAAAGCTGCTTTTTCTTCTTGATTTAATCCATTAGTAATCATATCAAAATCTTGTATTACGTCCTGCAAACTCTCAACTACTAAATTATTTGTAGTACTTACTCCCCTTGATACCTACATACCAAATCTTATAGAGTCAAGATTTTGTAAATTTTTCTTTAAGTCTACCAGCGATGTGCCTGCTACTAGCTTTCTTATATCGCCTGCTATCTGCATAGTCTGAGTACCTAGCTGGTATAAATTTAATGCCTGATCTAGAACATCAAGCCATTATGTATTAAGTGATTGGCAAACTTTGCAGTATAGCTTAAATCTGCTTGCATGCCAATATGTATTGTATGCCAGCTTGCATTGTAGTAGATAGAGGATTTAGCTGTATTATATCGACTTCGTCCTCTAAATAAGAAGCTATATGATATTTTAAGGTCAACAGGCATTAGATTAAGGATTGGACTTGCTTCTAAAGACTTGTCTACTAATTTAAAAATGGAGTATGATCTTTAAAAGGATTTTCAGTTTGATCAGAGCTATAAAAAAGCTTATAATTTTGTCCTATAAATAAATTTAATGCCTCTTTATCTATTGCTTTATATTTATCTGCAATCTCCTTTATTTCTTCTAGCGTATAATTATTAGATAAAATTTTAACAAATTCTTTATGAGATAGATTAGTTATTTTTGCTAACGTATTTATATCTTGGAAACTTATTTTATCTTGATAATGATTTGTAAAAGTATATTGCTCATTTTCATAAATAAAATTAACTTTAGCATTTTGCCCCAAAGTTATAGGCATAGAAGGACATTCTTCGTCTAGTATTCTAAGAATAATGCCTTGATATATCTCTATTACAAGAGAATCATAGGTGTTAAACTCTGCAATTTTTACAGAAAAATCCTCGTCTACAATCA
Source organism: Rickettsia sp. Tenjiku01 (assembly GCF_001653015.1). NCBI lineage: Bacteria > Pseudomonadati > Pseudomonadota > Alphaproteobacteria > Rickettsiales > Rickettsiaceae > Rickettsia > Rickettsia sp. Tenjiku01. The sequence goes on along the minus strand of NZ_BCMR01000009.1, from coordinate 30,377 downwards.
ATTTAAAAGGTCTGTTATTAGCATTTATTTCTAAAGCTCTATTAGTTATATTAAAATTAACACGTGCATTATTTATGTCTATACTACCTAAGCCATTATAGTAATTCATAGTATTGGTGATACCTAAAAAATATTACTATTAGTATCTAAACTAAAAGAGTGAGTAATATTATCACCTACAGTAACGCCAAGCCAACTATCAAGACCCATGCTTGCCGCTCCCTTTGCATTTATATTTTTTGTTGTACCACTCATTTATGTCCTTATTTTTTTGTTAATTTATAAGAAAATAATATTAATAAGTCAATAAGTCGTATTTAATATCTTCACTGCTATAATTACTGAGTTCTAGCAAAGCTTCGTATATTTCTTTCTCAAGGAAATAGTCACCTCAGCTTTTGAGTATGTAGATTATTATTTTTGCCTAGATTCTGCTGTTGTAAATACTTCCCATAACCAATAATAGTAGGTACAGAATATTTTTTTAGCAAGACATGGAGCGAAAATTAAAACAAAAGGAACATTCAAAGTTTTTACTAAATTTCAAAAAGCCTTGAACCCTGATTGGAAGTGGTGGAGGCAAAGGGAATCGAACCCTTGACCCTCTGCGTGCAAAGCAGATGCTCTACCCCTGAGCTATGCCCCCGATTATTTATTGGCGAGGTTTTTGGAAGTGAAAATATTAAGATAAGCTTTTAACTAATCCCCAAGGTAATGGCTGACCATTGCTTCCTACGACTAAATCTCCGGAAGATTCATATTCGGCAGCTAGAAAAGACTTTTGAGCAGCAATAAGCTTGACCGGTTTGATTTTCTGACCGTTATGAAAATATTCTTTAGCCTGTTCCCTAGAAGTCGGGTTATTTTTGGAAGCTGTTTTTGCTTTAGACATATACTATTAACTTTTTCTTACACTTGTGAAGAATATAAAACTTTTTCCTAAACTTGTCAATAACTACCGTGTCAATAAATAGACATTGCCTAGAAAAAGTTGATAATTTGAAAAGTTGACGTCATTACGAGGAAAATTACAAAGTAATTGACGAAGCAATCTAGTAAAATGCGTAGCATTTTTATTATTGTTCTGGATTGCCATGCTCCTTACAGTCGCTCGCAATGACGATTTGGTATCCATGCAACAGAAGCCTACAGCCGCTTACAATGACGGTATCAACGATTTCTAGGCAATGCCTATAAATATGTTAAGATATCCCAAAACATCATTATTCTTCCGTTATTACTTCACTTTCACCGACAAATGCTATTTTAAATTCTACTATTTCTGATATCGTTTTTCCATCATATATACTAAACCCTACTCCTTTAAATTCTACTTTTGCGTTGATATCAGCACCATATAACAGCTTATATATTTCATCATCCTTAATATCTTTAGAAGTACATCGAACATTTTTAGCAACCGCATGCAAAGGTATGCCTCCGGATTTTCTTTGATCCACCTCAGCTCCGTTCTTAAGTAATAGTTTTGCTACATTAAAGTGCTTACTGCTTCATATAAAGGTGATCCTAGCCAAGCTCCTCGTTCCCGTTTACTGCAGCGCCTTTTGATATTAGATATTCTGCTACAATTTCCGTGACGTGCGGCTGAATTTCAAGGAGTATTCTTCAAAATATCACTACACATATTAACATTTGCTTTTTTTTCTTCAACTAACTATTTAGCCAACTTTTAGTGCATGATTTGTAGATACCGCAAATAGTTCAGTAGTAGATACTGCACGTAATTCATTTAAACTCCTTACTACGCCCACTTTATCAAGAGAACCATAGACTCTTTTAAAACACTTTCAAAGCTACATTGTTTTACATAACGTTCTATATCTTGCACTACTACTTAATAGTTCTTTTATCATATTCTACTTATTTATACTTTGTATTTCTTAAAGGTGATAAAGATCTCATTGTCATTCCTGCAAAAGGCTTGCTTGGATACCCAAATCGTCATTGCGAACAGCCGTAGGCTGCGTGGCAATCTTATGAAATAATAACAAACTCCTGAGATTGCTTCGTCAATTGCTATGCAATTTCCTCGCAATGACGATTAGGAAGTCACGCAGACAATACTGAGCACTCCTACTGATTAATCCTTGCCGTATGGTAACCGTTAGGTAGATCACGCACTCAATCACCTCTTGCAAAAGCGCCAAAGATAATCATAGCGATTTTATCTTGTGCAATATCTAGAATTTGCTACACTATAAAATTAAGCCTAGCTTGGATTTTTAGAGAACGCTGAGGTAAAACATAGAGTAAAAATCTAGGGTATTATAGGTTTTCATCTATTCATTTGCACCATGACAATATTTATATTTCTTGCCTGAACCGCACGGACATAGCTCATTACGAGATACCCTACCCCAACTAGTAGGATCGTCAGGGTTTCTATCTTTTGGATCAATGCGTGATACGACTGGTTTAAGGTCAGTCTCAAGGCTACTGCCTGCGTTATATTTACTAAATGCCGGATCTTCCCGACTCTCACGCATATTTTTCTGAAGTTTTTTATACTCAAGCGAAACATCTTCTTTTTGAACATGTTTTAAGTCAATATGGAAATGGTATACGGTTTGAATAAATAATTCTTTTAAATTATTAAGCATCTGCTCGAATAAGTTAAATGCTTCTCTTTTATACTCACTAAGAGGGTCTTTTTGGCCATAAGCTCGAAGAGATATGCCTTGTCTTAAATGATCTAAGCTATATAAATGATCTTTCCAAACTTGATCAAGGGTAGTTAATAAAATATATTTCACAGCATTATGCATTAACTCGCTACTATAGGCTTCTTCTTTTGACTTATATATATCATGAGCCATTTGTATAACGGTCTTCGTGATTTCTTCTTCCGTTACATCATTTTTACTTACTACATTATGATCAAATTTTATAGAAAAAACACGATGTAATTCTACACTTAAATTCTCTATATCCCAATCTTCTCTATAAGAGCCTACCGGCATGAAAGTTAATACTATCTTTTTGGCGAGTTCCTCAGTAGTACTATCTAAGAAACCGTGACTATCTTTAGATTTAATAATTTCAGTACGTTGCTCGTATATTATCTTACGTTGGTCATTCATTACATCATCAAAACGTAATAAATTTTTACGCATTTCGTAGTTATGTCCTTCCACTTTTTGCTGCGCTTTCTCAAGTGAACGACTAATCATTGGATGGTGGATAGCCTCTCCGTCTTTCAATCCAAGTGTTCTAAGGACTCCTGATATACGATCTGATGCAAAAATACGCATTAAATCGTCATCAAGCGATAGGAAAAACTTAGTTTTACCAGGATCACCTTGTCTACCTGATCTTCCTCTTAGCTGATTATCTATCCTACGGCTTTCATGCCTTTCCGTACCTATCACAAATAAGCCGCCTGCTTCAATAACCTGCTTCTTTTCTTCGGCAATTTGAGCTTTTATTTCAGCTATTTTAGCTTCATAATTATGTTCTTTATCCAGCTGTTCTATTAACATTTCAGGATTACCGCCAAGCATAATATCAGTACCCCGCCCTGCCATATTAGTTGCAATCGTTACTGCCTTCAACCTACCTGCTTGAGCAATAATACAAGCTTCCTGCTCATGAAATTTGGCGTTTAATACTTTATGAGGGATTTTTTCTTTATTTAAAACGCTTGACAGTTCTTCTGACTTTTCTATGCTTATCGTACCGACAAGTATAGGCTGTCCACGATTGTAACAATCCCTAATTAGCTTTAAGATAGCATCATATTTTTCTTTTTTACTGCCGTAAATTTCGTCATCAAGGTCAAGCCTTGTAACTTTATTATGGGTTGGGACTGCGACCACATCGAGATTATATATATCTTTTAGTTCCGGTGCTTCAGTCATAGCCGTACCGGTCATACCCGATAATTTAGGATAATTACGAAAATAATTTTGGAAAGTAATAGATGCTAAAGTTTGGTTCTCATTTTGAATTTTCACATTTTCTTTTGCTTCTAATGCTTGATGTAACCCTTCCGAATATCTACGCCCTTCCATTACACGACCGGTAAACTCATCAATAATCATTACTTTACCTTCACGCACCAAATAATCTACATTAACAGTAAACATATTATGAGCTCTTAAGGCTTGGTTAACATAATGTACTAAAGTTAAATTCTCAAAATCATATAAACTGGTATCTGGTGTTATAATATTTTCTTTACTTAAAAGCGATTCTATATGTGTAATGCCGGTTTCCGTTAAATTGATAGTTTTTAATTTTTCGTCTTTTTCAAAATCACTTGCATTAAGCAGACGTACTATTTTATCAATTTTACCGTATAATTCTGCATTATCATTAACCGGACCCGAGATAACGAGCGGAGTTCTTGCTTCATCTATCAAAATCGAATCAACCTCATCGATGATAGCAAAATTAAAAGGACGAAGTACCCGCTCCTGCAAGCTATACTTCATATTATCCCTTAAATAATCGAAACCGAGTTCATTATTTGTTGCATGAGTAATATCGGCGTTATAGGCGGCTCGTTTTACCTCATCAGGCATACCGCCAACAATACATCCAACCGATAAACCTAAAAAATTGTAAATTTTACCCATGGAAGCAGAATCACGGCGTGCTAGATAATCATTTACGGTTACAACATGTACACCTTTTCCAGTTAAAGCATTTAAGTAAGCAGGAAGCGTTGCAACTAAGGTCTTACCCTCACCAGTACGCATTTCGGTAATCATACCTCGATGTAATATCAGGCCACCTATAAGCTGAACATCAAAATGACGCATACCGCAAACTCTTTTAGCTGCTTCCCTAACTACCGCAAACGCCTCATATACTATATCATCTAAAGTAGCTCCGTTTTTAAGCTTTTCTTTAAACTCCACAGTTTTATTCTTCAACTCCTCATCTGATAATTTTTGTATAGCAGGTTCAAGCAAGTTAATTTTTGTAATTTCAGAAAATAGTTTTTTTACAGTACGATCATTTGCAGTACCGAAAAGTTTTTTTACAATAGAAAGCATTAAAGTCCTTATGATATTTTTAGTATTTTAGTACTTAAATATAGGTATATTTTATAAAATTATCAAATGTTATAATTTTATTTAAATGAATAATTTTTTACTACAAATATTTGTAAATTATTATTAATAAATAAAATATTCTCAAATAGCTGTTGACGGTTATATATTATTTTTATAAAATTTAAGCTTATATTTAACACAATTATGAGTCATAAATGAAAAAATTATCTGTTATATTTTTATCAGTTAGCATGCTTTCCGGCATTGCTTTTGCTGATAAAGACAAGGTAGTTGCTACCTATAAAGGCGGTGAAGTAAAAGAATCGCAAATTATGAAAGAATTTAAGCCTCAGCTTAATCTTCAATCAGGTGAAACAATCAAAAATTTTGATGATTTTCCACCACAAGATCAGGAAAAATTAATAAAAATTTATGTTAACAATCTTTTGTTAAAAGAAGAAGTTGCTAAGTCAAATATTACTTCTTCTAAAGAATTCCAAGAAAAACTTGAAAATGCAAAAAATCAATTAGCTCAACAAGAATTACTAGCAAACTACATAAAATCTAACATTACAGATAAGATGTTTGATGACGAATATAATAAATATGTCGGTAATCTTAAAGGTAAAGAACAAATAAAAGTTGCTCATATTTTAGTTAAATCTCAAAAAGAAGCTAATGATATAAAAACCAAATTAAGCAAAGGCGGAAACTTTACTAAGCTTGCAGAAGAGTTATCTCTTGATAAAGCTTCAGCTTCAAACGGCGGCGTCATCGGTTACATTCTACTAAATCAACCTGGGCAGTTAGTACCAGAATTTGAAAAGAAAGCTTTTGCGTTAAAAGTAAATGAAGTTTCAACTCCTGTAAAAACCGATTTCGGTTGGCATATTATCAAAGTGCTTGAGAAAAAACCTGTGCCTATTCCAACAAAAGAAGAAGCAAAAGTAACTATTGATAATATATTAGCTGCAGAAGTACTAAAGAAATATATTGCTGATTTAGAAGCTAAAGCTAATTTAAAAATCATGTTACCTAAAACAGACAGCAAAACCGGATCGTAATTTATATTTTGTCATTGCGAGAGCGGGCATTCCCCGTATACCAAGTCGTCATTACGAGGAACAACTTTAAGTTTTGACGAAGCAATCTCAGGAGTTTGTTATTACTGCATGAGATTGCCACGTCACTTCGCGCCTCGCAATGATGGTTTGGGTATCCACGCAACAATGCCTCCGCGGGAATGAAATAGGGTTCAGTAACACGCCTCTACCCAAGAGTAACATTATAACTACTCTCAATCACAGCAAATGCTACACACACAGGATAATCATCAGCAAGAGAAAGGTGAATATTAAAAGGAGAGAGTTTGTTTGTATAGTTTGAGCTAACTTCTACTATAGGCTTACCTAAATCATTATTTAGTATAGTAATATCTTTAAAATTTATACCTTGACCTATACCGACTCCAAAGGCTTTACTAACAGCCTCTTTAGCAGCAAAACGCTTGGCTAAAAAAGCAGCATGGTTTATTTTTCCCAACAAAGCAAACTGTTTTAATTCCTTTGAAGTTAGAATTTTTTTAGCAAAAAGTTCTGGATATAAATGTAATATTTTTTCGATTCTAGGAATTTGTACTATATCAGTACCAACACCGATAAGCATTTACTTATCGGTTTCATAATCTTCGCCATTCTCATCAATAACGATTTGATCATCTAAATCAGAATAATCTTCCCCGATATAAACTTCAGGTAAATACTCAAATTTTTCTTCTACAGCTTCTGATTCATCTTGATTAACAAGCGGCTCTATCATAGTTCTTGCACGCAGACTATTTATTAAATCTTGTTCTAACTGAGCTACCGATACTTTTCCGGCAGCAATTCTACGTAATGCGATAACAGGAGGCTTATCACGTTTTTCTTTTTTGATTTGATTAGTTTCTACTTTATAATTTAATAATTTAGCATATCTTGTTGCTAGGACAACAAGCCGAAACCTATCCGGTATAATTTTATTACAATCTTCTGCTGTAATTCGTGCCATAATTTTTCTCCGTTAAAAATAGTATACTACAAATAAATAGGAAACGAATATACGCAGATCAACTTCAAAAAGAGCAAGGAGTTCACAAGGCGAGGAACACAGCGTATACTTAATACGTGCGTACCGCAGCTCTTGTAGAACGACTTAGCCCATTTTTGAAGTTGATCGAATATATTATACCCTTTTTATATCTGCACCACAATTACTTAATTTTTTTTCTAAATCTTGGAAGCCACGATCTAAATGATATATTCGGTGTAATACGGTTTTGCTATTAGTACTAAGACCGGCGAGTATTAGCGATACCGAAGCTCTAAGATCACTTGCCATAACTTCTGCGCCTTTTAACATTTCTACACCTCGAACAACCGCCTTATTACCTCGTACTACTATATCTGCTCCCATTCTACATAATTCAGGGACATGCATGAAACGATTTTCAAAAATATTCTCGGTGATCATTGAAACACCGCTACTAAGCGTCATAAGGCTCATAAATTGAGCTTGCAAATCAGTAGCAAAGCCAGGATAGGGATTAGTTTCTAAATCAACTGAATTTAACTGCCCTTCATAAGTTACTTGAACTCCGTTATTGATCGGCACGACTTTGATACCCGTTTCGATAAGTTTTAAAGCTATATTTTCTACAATATGGTAATCAATCCCACAAATTTTTACATCACCTTTAGTAATAGCTGCCGCAAACATATAAGTACCGGCTTCAATACGATCAGAAAGTACTTTATAGCTCGCTTTATTTAAAGAATCCTTGCCTTTAATTGTTATTTCGCTAGTGCCGATACCTGCAATATCGGCTCCCATTGTGATAAGACAATTACATAAATCAACTATTTCCGGCTCTCGACCACAATTAAAAAGCACAGTTTCCCCCTCTGCTAAAACAGCTGCAAGTATTGCATTAATCGTAGCACCTACGGAAACTTTATCAAAAACAAAATGAGTACCTTTTAAGCGTCCTTTACTTGAAGCGTTAATATAACCGTCTTCTATTTCAATCTCAGCTCCCATAGCTTTTAATACAGCAATATGCAAATCTACTTGCCTTGCTCCAATAGCACAACCACCCGGAAGCGATACTTTTGCTTTACCGTATTTGGTAAGCAAAGGACCAAGCACCCAAATCGATGCTCTCATTTTACGGACTATTTCATAATCTGCAGTAAAGTTATTTATATTTTTGGTATCAATTATAAGCTCAAATTCATCTTGATGTTCTATTATTTCAATATCTGCCCCGTGACTTCGGAGCAAATCTTTCATAGTACTAACATCCGTTAACTTTGGAACATTAGTAATATGCAGTTTATCGATAAGAATAGACGCTGCCATAATAGGTAGCACGGCATTTTTAGCACCGCTAATATTAATAATACCTTTAAGAGGTGTACCACCTTGAATAATTAATTTGTGCATAAATTATTATGATAAAATTGTAACGTCATTGCAAGGAGAAACTGATTAAACTGTCATACCGTGGTCAAGCCACGGTATGACACTGATTATACTACACATCCAAATTCACTACATTCAACGCATTTGCTTGGATAAATAACCTGCGAGGTTCAACAACGTCACCCATTAAAGTAGAGAAAATGCCTTCTGCTTCATCAATTTCTGCAACTCTTACCTGAAGCAAAGTTCTTTTTGTAGGGTCAAGAGTAGTTTCCCATAGCTGGTCGGAATTCATCTCACCAAGACCCTTAAAACGCTGAATATTTATACCTCTTTTTCCACATTCTATAATGGTATTTAACAACTGACTCGGTGTTAAAATATCGAATTCCTGACTTTTCACTATAAGCTTTAATTGCTTACTAAATATATCAAAAATTGTTAAAGCAAGCTTTGATATTTGTACAAACTCAAATGATTCTAACTGCTCTTTCAATAATATTTTACTTTCTTTTAAACCCCTACTAAAGCGGAAGAACTCTATTTTATTTTCATGTTTTAAAACTTCCCAATTAGTCTTATCAGGCGAATCTTCTAAGCTATTTAAAACATCTAAAGCTTTTTTAAGTCTTAAATCACTTTCAGGCTCAAATATTTTGTTATTAAGTAAGTCATTAATAGCAAGAATTTCGGTAATTGAGCGATTAAATTTTTTGCTAGCATGGTCAAGCAAGCCATTAAACTTAACCACTTTATTAATTAGCTCTTCTAAATTATCACCCACTAACTGCTCTTTATCGTCTAGAATTAAGGTTGCATCATTAATAGTTGATTTGATCAAATAATCTTGCAGCGCTTGCTCATTCTTTAAATAAAACTCGGCTGTTCCTTTCTTTACTTTATAAAGCGGTGGCTGAGCTATATATAGATAGCCTTTATTTATTAGCTCAGGCATATGACGATAGAAAAACGTGAGTAATAAAGTTCTAATGTGCGAGCCATCAACATCAGCATCGGTCATAATAATAACTTTATGGTATCTAAGCTTTTCTAAGGAAAATTCTCGTTCAACACTAATTCCAAGCGCTGTAATTAACGTACCGATTTGGTCCGAACCGAGCATTTTATCAAATCTTGCACGTTCAACGTTCAAAATTTTACCACGCAAAGGCAATATAGCCTGAATTTTGCTATCCCTACCCTGCTTTGCAGTACCGCCCGCAGAGTCCCCCTCAACAATAAACAATTCTGAAATAGCAGGATCTTTTGCATGGCAATCTGCAAGTTTACCTGGTAAATTCGAAACTTCTAAAGCTGATTTTCTTCGAGTGAGTTCCCTTGCTTTTCTAGCAGCTTCACGAGCATTCGCAGCTTCCATAATCTTAGCTATAATTGCCTTAGCTTCTGCTGGATGCTCTTCAAACCACTCAAGAACCTTTGTATAAACGGCATTCTCAACAACCGGTCGTACTTCGGAGCTTACTAGCTTATCTTTTGTTTGAGAAGAAAATTTAGGATCAGGCACTTTAACGGAAAGCACACAACATAGCCCTTCCCTAGTATCTTCACCGCTAAAGTAATTTTTAGCTTTTTTATTAAGACCCGTAGTATCAAGATACGAGGTAATAACACGTGTTATCGCTGATTTGAAAGCACTAAGATGAGTTCCGCCATCACGCTGCCTAATATTATTAGTAAAGCATAAAATATTTTCATGATAAGAATCGTTCCAATGCATCGCAAGCTCAAGGCTTATACCGGACTCAGCATTCTCCGTATTAACTACTATACATGGATGGATAGCGTGCTTCGCTCTGTCTATATATTTTACATAAGCTTCTATACCGCCCGTATAATAAAACTCTACTTCTTTAACTTCTTCAAAGCGATTATCGACGAGTAAAATCTTTACGCCTGAATTTAAAAAAGCAAGCTCACGAAGACGATGCTCTATAGTGCCAAAATCAAATTCTATATTAGTAAACGTTTCTACAGACGGAAAAAAAGTAACTTCCGTACCTTTTTTATCAATATTTTCTTTGACAACTGCAAGCGGAGCTTCCGTTATACCGTTATTAAATCTCATCAAATATTCCTTATTATTACGCCAAATACGCAGCTCAAGCCATTCAGAAAGAGCATTTACAACCGATACACCAACACCGTGTAGACCGCCTGCAACCTTATAAGCGTTCTGGTCAAACTTACCGCCGGCGTGAAGTTGCGTCATAATAACTTCAGCTGCCGATATTCCTTCTTCTTCATGAATTTCAACGGGTATACCTCGCCCGTTATCGGATACAGTTACTGAACCGTTTTTATTTAATGTTACTCGTACTAGATCGCAATAACCAGCAAGCGACTCATCGATAGCGTTGTCGACTACTTCATAAATCATATGATGTAGACCCGACCCGTCTCCAACATCCCCGATATACATTCCCGGTCTTTTTCTTACGGCTTCAAGACCTTTTAAAACCTTTATGGAATCAGCACCGTATGATGATTCGTTAAATTTTTCTTCAATTTCCGACATATTATATATTTGGCTCTATTACTTGTTGCTAGAAACAATAAAAATGACTATAACGTAACTTATTAAAATAGTAAAGTTTCTTGATTTAAAATTAGCGAGATAACAAAATAAAGATTGATAATCTAAAAAGATTACGTCATTGCAAGAAAATTACGAAGTAATTGTACGTCCGCAATCTCAGAATATTTGACGGGATTGCCACGCAGCCTACGGCTGCTCGCAATGACGATATCAATTGATTCTAGTCAATACCAAATTAGCGAGATAACAATGAATATATTAAAGTTAAAACATATTTTCGACGTAATTAATGATTATGACGTGTTTTTATTCGATCTTTGGGGGGTAATAATTGAAGGGGGGCGTACCTATCCGGGCGTCGTACAAAATATCAATAAGATTATTGAACGAAAAAAAGTATATTTTGTTACTAATGCTCCACGCAATATTTTGTCACTGCATCAAACAATTAAATCGTGGGGATTAAATGTAGAACCGGAAATGATCATTAGCTCAGGCGAAATAGCAGTAGAAATGATACTAGAAAGTAAAAAGCGGTTCGGTATAGAAAAACCAGCAATATATCATTTAGGACATTTAGAAAATGATATAATAAACAGAATTCAATGTCCTATCACTGATGATATTAACAAAGCTAATATTTTCTTAATGACTATTTACAGAGACGAAAACGAAAATTTAGATTTAAACGAATTCAATGAATTATTTAAAATTGTTGTACAACGTAAAATGGTCAATATTTGTGCTAATCCTGACCTTGGAATAAATCAGCACGGTGTTTATAGATATTGTAGCGGCTATTATGCCGAAAAAATAAAGCAGCTTGGCGGAAAAGTAATTTATAGTGGTAAGCCATATGAAGAAATATATAGTAAAATTTTAAAAGAATGTCATAATACCCCTAAAAATCGCATGTTAATGATTGGGGACACTGTTTACACCGATATACTTGCAGCAAATCGCCTTGGTATAGACTCTGCCCTAGTGTTAACCGGAAATTCTAGAGAATATCATATTGATTTTGATAATATTGATGAAAAACTAGATAGTTTAATGAAAGCTGCTGTTAAGCAATCGATTACACCTAGTTTTGTTGTTGATTTATCTTGAATAGCTTTGCCATTATTGCGAACGACTAAAGGTGTTGTCGCATGGCTAGTTTATGTCATTCCCGTGGAAGCGGGAATGACATAGAAAGGTGGAAATAACATCAAAAGAATTCTATTGATATTTTACTCATAATCTGCTATAGAGTAAAACTTAAGCGGTCGTGGCGAAATTGGTAGACGCGCAGCATTGAGGGTGCTGTTCTGTAAAAAGATTGGAAGTTCAAGTCTTCTCGACCGCACCATTCGCTGGTTTTTCACAAAGTCAAATTTTTGTTTGTTTCAACACTTCAGATTTTATATTTACTCCTAAGTTCGTCTTGTTAGCAAATGTTTGTGCTAATTGTATACTCCTGATAAATGAAAAGGAGTTGAAATAAAAACTATTGCTTATTTGTACTCTGTGATTTATATTGATTAGCAAATTGTACACAATTCTGTGCCAAGCCTACCCAGCTTTAAATAATTATAATAAGTCTATAATAAACTATTAGGTCAATAGGCTATGCCTAATTTCAATATATTTAAAAGCATCTTACCAGATCATCACGATCAATTTGCTGAAATTTTTGATCAAATTAACAATCTGATCGAAGATCACAATTATGATGCTGCTGCAAGCAGGCTGGCCAAGCTTCATTATGCCGATTTAGCAGATTTCTTAGATAATCTTAACAATAAAACATATAAAATAATTATTCCTTTATTACAGGATGAAATTAAGCCTGAAACGTTAGTATCATTAAATGCTTATAGTAAACCTTTAATAATAGAAACTTTAGGCATAAAAAAATCTGCAGAATTAATCAATAAGCTAGTTATAGAAGATGCTATTGAAGTAGTAATCGATCTAGACGATGATATAAAAAACCTTATCCTAAGTAATCTCACTAAAGAAAAAAAACACCAAATTACCGTAGGTTGTACATATCCCGAAAATACGGTAGGTAGGGTAATTGAACGAGATTTTATTAATCTGCAAGAAGGATGGACGGTCGAGGAATCATTAAATTTTATCAAGAACGTAAAGAATGACTTTTATGCGGCAATCGTTACAGATAATAAATTACGCCCTATCGGTATTATTTCTCTTAGCACGCTAATTAAAGGCAAAAAAAATGAATTGATAAAAGATTTGATGAACAAAGATTTTAAGCTTGCAGATGCTTTTACCGACTTAAATGAACTAAGCTTCATTTTTAGACAATATGCTTTAACTATTGTACCGGTAGTAAATAAAAGCGGTAAGTTAGTAGGTAGCGTATCAATCGATAATATAATTTATATTATTGAAGAACAAGCCGGCAAAGATATATTATCATTAAGCGGGGTACACACTCAAGATACTTTCTTCAATGTATTTTATACCGTTAGACATCGTTTTCCTTGGCTCTTTGTTAATCTAATCACTGCCTGCATGACCTCACTTATCATTAACCATTTTAACGATACTATTGCAAAACTTGTAACGCTTGCAGCCACTATGCCTATTGTAGCTTCAATGGGCGGAAATGCCGGAACACAAGCCATGACCGTTACGGTTAGAGCCCTTGCTAATAAAGATATTCATTATAATAATGTCAATAAAGTTATATTAAAAGAAATAGCCGTATCGGCTTTTAACGGTTTTGTACTTGCAATTATCGGAGCAGGACTTAGCTTTGTGATGTTGCTTGACTTAAATCTGAGCGTTATTTTTGCTATTGCAGTTATTTTAAATTTTTTAGTAGCCGGATTATTCGGCTCTGCTATTCCTATAATACTGCATTATTTTGATATAGACCCTGCTACAGGCTCCGGTGTATTTCTAACAACCATAACCGATGCTCTAGGTTTCCTAACTTTCTTAAGCCTTGCGCATATTTTTTTAGTGTAAAATTTGGTATTTATTCAAATAAACATACATACACATTGCAGCAAACAGTAGCTATCGCTCCAAGACATTTACATATACCACAACTTGTATCCGGATTTTCAAAGTCGGTAATATTATTCTCATAAGATATATTATTATCTCTTTGTATATTCTGATTATTATTAATATTTGACTCTTTGAACAATAAATTTGCAACAGTTAGTATTAACTCACCCTGTGATGCAGTTAGATTAGTATTATTTAAGGAGCTAGCTTGTGCGTACTCTTGTACTTCTAAACTATTACGGTTTGGCATAGTTATATTTTGACTTTAGGATTAATATTTAAAATAATATAACAATAATCTTTAGGTTTTGTGAAGGAAAATTAAATTATTTATATTTTCAGATATTTTTTAGCGAACATTAATAAGATTTTTGCAGTAATAGTTGTTCCTATTTCAAAAAAATCTTATGATTTACAGCAAAAATAGATTAATTTAATTTTCCTTCATAGAACCTAATCTGCAGCTATTTATTACTGCAATTTTTGGCATTTCCTCGAAAAGGTTGATATAGTCATGAGCTAAGCGACTGCAAAGAGCGTGGCAATGACGTAAACTGTTCAAATTATCAACTTTTTCTAGGCAATGCCTAATTTTTTAATTAATAGCCCACAAATTATAATGAAATAAGAAATAACTTTTATAGAAGATATAAGCTCTTGGAAAGAAAAGTTTGCAATTTGTGTTTATAGTAAACATTACTTGATAAACTCGAATATTTAAATACTAAAGTAGCAAATCCTATAGATATACTCGAAATCAAAAAAGGTATCTACTATGCACGTAACACGGTTCTCAAATGCGTCAATCAGGCGATCCTTATTATTCGCACCCGATTGAGGTAAAAATTATGCTTGCTGAATTTGTAGCTGAAGAAGCACCTAAACTTTATAACATTATTATGCTGCAAGCCGCTTTACTTCATGATACTATTGAAGACACTGAATTAACTGAAGAAGCAATTACCGACATTTTTGGACCGGAAGTAGCAAAACACGTAGAAGGTCTAACTAGAAGGGAAGATACGTAGCGGAGAAAGCCTAAACTTATTAATTAAAGAGAAAAGATACAATACGGCATTAATAAAATTATTTGACCGAATTCATAATGTTGCAAACTTTGGGAGTTAAATCACCTGAGAAAGCTAGAAAAATTATTGAAGCAACTTTAATAAATTTTCTTTTGGTCGCTGCTAATATAAATTATAAACTAGAACAAGAATTTGCTAAGTTATGCCTAAAAGTTTTTAATATTGAACTTGAAAGACACAAAGCTTTTTTTAATAATAACTCTCTGCTTCCTCCTCTAACTTTATAAAATGATTTACTCCAAATGTATAACCAATTAGAATTGGAATAATCAAGAATAATAATCCCCAGTGATTAAAATAATCTATCAAGTAAATTGTTCTAAAAGAAGAAACTGCAAACATTAAAGCTCGTGATAAAGCAAATATAAAACTGCCGCATGTAAAACGTTTTAATACTGGCAATCTTGCATAAAACACTGCACCTGCCAGAAAAGTAGTAGGGGCAAATACTACAATAAATAATTGGAATAAAAGTAATTCTATAGTATTTGAAATATTATTTAGTAAGATAGGAGACATAAGGGCTACCATAGAAAATATTCTTAATCTTACTTTAAGGACTTTTAAAGGATGTATTTTACAAACCAAATCAGTAACAATTATTGTACTTATTAATTCTGTACCACAAACAATAAAATTTTGATGAATTACTTGAGTAGCACTGTAATTAAATGAGTTTTTAGCATATTACCACAATAAATATAAACAATATAAAACCATAACGGATCTCCACAATGTACCAAAAAGAAAGCGATTGCTGTTGGTTTATTAATTTTTTCACTCCAAATAGGGCTTGATTTTAGCCGATTACTATCTATCCCTGCTTGTGCTACAGTTTTCTTTATTCGTCTTTTTGCATCAATGAAATCTGGATTCTCCCTAAGATTTGTCCTTACAATAGCACCAACTATAGCAATAGCTGCTCCAAACCAAAATGCAATACAGCCAATCAAGTCCAAAAGAAGTAACAAGTGTTCCTACCGCCAATGCTACACGGTTGCACCTAAAATTACAAAAACAACAAGCGAAGCCACCACCCAATAACGTTGAGGAATTTTTGTCATTGCGTTTAGATAAAGCTCGACACCTACTACCTCCCCTATAAAGGACATCCCCTGAGCGATACGACACGCAGTTACTACAAAAGTCGCCGTAATACCAATTACGGCATAAGTTTTTATAATTAGCCATTATAAGATAACAAAGCGACATTAAAAAAGTTGTAATAATGACCGTTGCCTTACGACCTATAGTATCTCCTATCCAATCGAATATTAAAGCACCGATAGGTCTAAATACATATGTTGCACAATATGCAATGGCAGAATATCGAGAAGCTGCTCGTGCATCGGCTTCAGGAAAAAATAGCTCGTTAAGTATTACCGCCATGTGTACATAGAGCGTGAGATCAAAATATTCAAGAAACGTACCTATCGATAGTAGCCCTATTGCTTCTTCTTGATTACGGGCTAAACTTTTTTGCTCTTTTGCGTAACTTTACATACTTTTTGACAGATTAGTTAAAATTAATAAAGAACTATACTGTTTTATATAAAAATAAAAGTCAAGTTAACAAAATTAGATTTTTTATAGCATTGCTAACTCAATACAGGTGTCGTAATGAGCTGAGCGACTGAAAGGAGCATATCAATCTAAAAAAATAATAATAAATTCTAGTTTACAGAGTGTTTAACTAGATTGCTTAGTCAATATACTTTGTAATTTCCTTGCAATGGCGTTAATTTATTAAATAATCTATCTTTATTTAGCAATGCCAATAAATTTCTAATTTAATACTTGCAATTTATCTTATAATTACTTATATTCAGATTCGCTTAGATTAAAAAGCACTAAGGTGTTTTATATATAATTAATTTTGATCCCCTTAAACTTTTTACATTAAAACACCGTTATTTTATTTAAGCGGGTGTAGCTCAGGGGTAGAGCGCTACCTTGCCAAGGTTGAAGTCGAGGGTTCGAATCCCTTCACCCGCTCCAGTGATTTTGTCCGTTTTATGTCATTCCCACGTAGGCGGGAATGACATAGAGTATGTTTTTCAAGCTAAGCAACAACGCCCTTTTGCAAATGACATCAGTAAGTTTATCATAAACTCAATCTTCCAAACCATATTTTTTCTTAATATCTTCTAATGAAATTACTTCTTCTCTTTGTTTCTATACAAGACAAAGCAATTAATAAATCTGCTTTTTCTTCTATATAACTTTCTATTGCTTTACGTATAATATATCCTTTGGGTCTATCGATTTCCTTAACAACATTAGAAAGTATAATATCTAATTCATTAGAAATTCTAGTAGTTATAACTGTCATAAAAATAGCCATTTATCGGTTTTGTGATAACTTATATTAGTATAAAATACATTTAAATATATTTTTTATTTTACCCTTGCATTCAAGCTATTAGGTAGCTATTTTTATTTTATTAGACTTAGTGCATAACCTATCTTATAAAGAGAAATTTTAAGGAAACACGGCACGCAGCACCGCAGCGTACAAAAAGGAATGTGAGATGCGAGTACCGGATTGATGTATACCGCAGATACTTCAAAAGTTGGAAGCCAAATTAAGTGGTGAGCCTGCGGAGCGTAGAAAACTACATGAGCAAAGGCGAAGCCTAAAATTTGACGTACCAAATCTTGAGGTATCAAAGGTATACAAATTACTTTTAGAAAGAGGTTATATAGGAAGACTATTGCAACAATTAGGAAATTACATATGTCAACAAATACGCAAGATAATCAGGCAAATAATAATGACACTATAGAAATACAGGAAACTGATGTAGTGCCTGTAGAAACAAATGCTTTACAATCGGGGTTAACAAGCTTAATACCGATGGTTTTAATTTTTGCTGTATTTTACTTCTTATTATTACGTCCACAAGAAACACGACGCAAAGCAAGAGAGAAATTAGTAAGTGAAGTTAAAAAAGGCGAAGAAGTTCTAACAAATAGCGGCATTTATGGTATTGTCACTAAAGTAAGTGAAAATGACAATAATATTGAAATCGAAATAGCTAAAGATGTACGTATTAAAGTTTTAAAAAGTGCTATTATCGATATAACTAGTCGTACAAAAGAAGTAGCAGTAAAAAAAGAAAACAAAAAAAATACGAAGGTAAGCGGTGCAAAATCTTCCTAAGTGGAAAATTTTTCTTTCAATTATATGTACGGTTTTTGCGGTTATTTGTGCCTTACCTAATTTCATGCAGGTAAACTCTAAGTTTCTACCTCATGATTCAGTAAATCTAGGACTTGATCTTAGAGGAGGAGCCCATTTATTACTCGATGTTGATTTTGACACCTACTTAAATGATTCAATGGAAAATCTTGCCGACACTTTACGCAAAAATTTTCGTGAGGATAAAATCGGCTATAAAAATCTGTTAGTTAGACAAAATAGCATTCAATTAGAAGTAAGATCGCCTGAAAAATTAAAGCCGTTAAAGAAAATAATTAATAAAATCGATCCAGAAATTATCGCTGAAGTAAATGAAAATAAAATAAAGCTTAGCTACAGCAAATCTAGATTAAATGACTTACTTAATAAGGTAGTAGACCAATCTATTGAGATCATTCGCATGAGAGTTGATAGTACCGGCACTAAAGAGCCGACCCTACAGAAACAAGGCGATAAGCATATATTACTGCAAGTTCCCGGTGAAGAAAATCCCTCTTACCTGAAGAATATATTAGGGAAAACTGCAAAGCTAACTTTTCATTTAGTTGATGAAAATGCCAATATCGAAGAAGCGATAAAAGGACATGTTCCAGTAGGTTCAATGCTAGTTAAGGGAGATAACGAAAGTCATGGAGAGTATTATGTCGTTATAAAGAAAAAAGTTGTTTTGGGTGGGGATCAGCTTACAACCGCTTCAGCTTCTTTTGACCAAAATTCGCAAGCGGTAGTTGCTTTTTCTTTCAACAATTTAGGTAGTAAAATATTTGGTGAAATAACTAAAAATAATACCGGTAAACGTCTTGCTATAGTTTTAGACAATAAATTACTAAGTGCTCCAACGATAAACGGAGCGATTATGGGCGGAAGCGGTATAATAACAGGAAATTTTACCGTTGAGTCGGCAAATGAGCTTGCACTATTATTGCGAGCCGGTTCGCTTCCTGCCCCACTTAAAATTATTGAAGAGAGAAGTATAGGTCCAAATTTGGGTGCTGATTCTATAGAGTCGGGCAAAAAGGCAGGACTTATAGGATTTATAGCAGTGTGTATATTTATGGTTTGGTCTTACGGTGTGCTTGGTTTATTTGCCAATATAGCCTTAAGCCTTGCATTGTTATATATTTTAGCTTTACTTTCACTTTTCCAAGCTACTTTAACTCTGCCGGGAATTGCAGGAATAATACTCACTATGGGTATGGCTGTTGATGCTAATGTATTGATTTACGAAAGAATTAAAGAGGAACTACATAAAGGAGTATCTAATCTTTATGCTATTAGAACCGGTTTTGAATCTGCGTTTGCCACTATCCTTGATGCTAACCTAACTACTTTAATCGTTGCTTTTTTACTTTATATATTTGGAGTAGGTGCAATAAAAGGTTTTGCCGTTGCATTAACGATCGGGATTATATCTTCAATGTTTTCGGCGATTATCATTACTAAATTGTTAATAGATATTTGGGTACAATATTTAAAACCTAAAAAATTAGGGCTTGTGTAAAAGAGTAGACTTTGTTGTATGGTCTTTTTATGTCATTCCCACGAAAGCGGGAACCCAGTAACCTTTAATGTCATCCCGCAACTTGATTGCGGGATCTCAGAACACGGCCTGTGATATAAGATACCGTAGTCAAGCCACACGATATGACATTTTCACTTTTTTCTGGATTCCTGCTTTCGCAGGAATAACATAAGCGCCACAGCAGGAGCAGCTAGGATGACAACGCAAAAATGGATAATATCTTATGAAAGTACAGTCAAATGTTATAAAAATAATTATCGTAATTAGCTTATTAATAGGAGTAGGAGCATTATATTTGTTGTTATCTTTAAGAACGCCTGAAAAGCCACTTGCCGGTCAAGTTAATATCTATGAAGATAACGTAAAAATCGGCGGTAATTTTGAACTAATAGACCAAAATGGAGAGATATTTAATAGTGATAAGTTGAAAGGCAACTTAAGCCTCATTTACTTTGGATTTACTAGTTGTCCTGATATATGCCCAACCTCTCTAAATAAAATGACGGAGATTGTAGAAATTTTAAATAAACATAAAATAGATATTCTACCTGTTTTTATCACTATTGACCCAAAACGTGATACTCCTATAGCACTTAAAGAATATCTAAAACATTTTCATCCGAAATTTATAGGTCTTACCGGTAATGAGCAGCAAATAAAAGATGTAACTGATAAATTCAAGGTTTTCTATGCTCGTGTGCATGGTGATGATGACGACCCGAACTATATGCTTGATCATTCATCTTTTACATATTTAATCGATGCAAACGGCAAATATCTGAAACATTTCTATTTAGATTCTTCACCTAAGGAAATTATGGAATTTTTAAGAAATGAATAATTATATATCGGTAGCGTATTTATTTACCTTTTTAACCTTAGCGACATTGTTAATTGTAAGTTTTTTAAATTACAAGTCATTGAAAAATGAACAGAACTTTAATGAAAAAGAGAGTAAGAAATAGATTAATAACAATAATTATTTGTTTCTGCTCAGCATGTTTAGGAATTAGTATAATACTGTACAATTTAGAGAAAAATATAGTATTTTTTTTGCCGCCGTCAAAAATTAATGAAATAGAACAAGGCAAAGAGTTAAGAGTCGGTGGGCTTGTTAAAACAGACTCAATAAATAAAATTGCTGATGATAAGATAAGTTTTGTTATTACCGATAATATTAAGGATTTCGAGATATTATATCAAGGAGCCCTTCCGGCTCTATTTCGTAAAGGACAAGGAATTATTGCCATCGGGCAATTATCGAACGGGAAATTTATAGCAAGACAATTACTTGCAAAACATGATGAGCATTACAGACCTCCGCAATAACAACGTCATTGCGAAGAGCGCAGCGACGTGGTAATCTAGTAAAATAGGCCTGAGATTGCTTCGTCGAATTACGTTGTAATTCTCCTCGCAATGACGAAAAATAACTAAACCAAATAAATAAAAACATGTTTATAGATAAAATCAAAGCAAAAGCAAATAATTACGAAATAAACGTAATTATCGAAATTCCGATGAATAGCGGTCCAATCAAATACGAATTTGACAAAGAATCAGGAGCAGTTTTTGTTGATCGCTTTATGCAAACTACCATGAGCTATCCATGCAATTACGGTTTTATTCCTCATACTCTTTCAAATGACGGTGATCCGGTAGACGTACTTGTCGTAGCTCATCATCCGGTAGTGCCTGGGTCGATTATAAAATGCCGAGCAGTCGGTGTATTGATGATGGAAGACGAATCAGGGCTTGATGAGAAAATAATCGCAGTACCAACTTCTAAGCTCGATATTACTTTCGATCATATTAAAGAGCTAGATGATTTATGTGACATGCTCAAGAAACGTATCGTGCATTTCTTTGAGCATTATAAAGATTTAGAAAAAGGTAAATGGGTTAAAGTTACTGGATGGGAAAATAAATCAAAAGCAGACGCTTTAATCAATGAAGGAATAGATAGGGTCAGCTAGGGATAAGAATTCATGACGTTGCTTGCATGGTGCTTGATGTCATTCCCGCGGAGGCGGGAATCCAGAAAAAGTAGCCTTAATCCCAATCTCAACAATTACACATTAATTAACAAAATAAACCTATAAAAACAAGTTTTTATAGGTTTTACTGGATTCCCGCCTCCACGGGAATGACATCAGAAAAATAAGATAAAAAACAAACAGTGACCGACTTCTTGCATAACGTAGCTAATAAAGAGGAATTTGAAGGAAACACGGAACGCAGTACCGCAGCGTACACTTTAGTACGTGAGAATGCGAGTACCGGATTGACGCACAAATTACCTTTAGAAGCAAGTGATGCAAGAAGTCGCTTATTTCGTTCAGGAGTCGTAGTAGCTTTTTTCACATTAATTTCTCGCATATGTGGCTTAGTGCGTGAACAGTTTATCGCATCATTATTCGGCTCTACGCCTATGGGTGATATCATTAATGTTGCTTTTAAACTACCGAATCTATTTAGAAGAATTTTTGCAGAAGGAGCATTATCAAGCGTATTCATTCCTATTTATAATGAAAAAATGCTTATTTCTAAGAAAGCCGCTAATAATTTTTCAGGTGAGATTTTTACCCTTTTACTTCTGACATTAATAGTAATAATAGCATTAATGCAAATCTTCATGCCACAATTAATGCTGTTTATTGTTCCTGGATTTCACGGTAAAAAAGAAAAGTTTGAACTTACGGTATTTTTATGCCGAATTACAATACCTTATTTAATATTTGTTTCATTAACGGCTCTACTTGGCGGAATATTAAACTCTGTAAAAAAATTCGCTGCATTTGCTTTTTCACCGGTTATTTTAAGTATATGCGTAATAATTTTTACTTTAACATTTGATCATTATATAGAATCTACTATCTCAATTAGCTTATCTTTAATAATGGCCGGAATATTACAAGTTTCGTTTATGTTTGTCTGTGTGAAAAGAGCGGATTTAAACTTTCCGATAATTTTTAACCCAAGCGATCCCGATGTAAAAAAGCTTTTGATTAATATGGGACCGGCAACCATTAGCTCCGGCATACAGCAATTAAACCTTTTCATATCCCAATCTATTGCTAGCTTTATTGAAGGTGCTATTTCTATATTATCTTATGCCGACCGGATATATCAATTTCCTCTATCAATAATAGGTACTAGCTTCTCTACTATATTGCTACCGGAACTGTCAAAAATCTATAAATCAAATGACATAGTAGCTGCAAAAAAAATACAGAATAATGCTATTAGAATGGGATTATTATTATCGTTGCCTGCTACATTCGGTATTATAATTCTATCTCATCCGATTATTAATATAATTTATGAAAGAGGAATATTCACGAGCCAAGATACTACAAATACAGCTGAGGCTATTTCTGCGTTTGCACTTGGGCTCCCTGCTTTTATTTTGGCAAAAATTTTAACTCCTATTTTTTATGCTAACGGAGATACTAAAACACCGCTCAAAATAACCTTATTTTCAATAATAATTAATACCGGCATGAAC
This sequence comes from Rickettsia sp. Tenjiku01, assembly GCF_001653015.1. NCBI lineage: Bacteria > Pseudomonadati > Pseudomonadota > Alphaproteobacteria > Rickettsiales > Rickettsiaceae > Rickettsia > Rickettsia sp. Tenjiku01. The sequence continues at coordinate 6,990 of NZ_BCMR01000009.1, read as the reverse complement.
CTATTATTAATGGATTCTTTGAAACATATCGGTATTGCAGTCGGTACATCTATTGCAGCTTGGTATAATCTAGGTTTATTATATAGCTATAATACAAAACAAAATAAGCTTCATATAGAAGCCGGTATAAAACTTTTCTGCGGTAAAATTTTGTTATGCTGTATATTAATGTCTATTATAATTGCTTTAATAAAGCATTATTATTTAGAATATTTTTATTCGGAATATTTACTGATTAAAGTCTGTATGCTAGGTAGTACAATTGCAGTTGGAATGGGAGCATTTTTCGGCACGGCATATTTATTAAAAGCGGTTAATTATGATAATAACAAAAAATAAGCACCAATCAAATTATCAGGATTGGCTAAAAGCCTTAGCTATTATAACCATGATCATTGATCATGTAGGTTTATATCTATATCCTGAATTAACGATTATACGGATCATAGGTCGTACAGCTATGCCAGTATTTTGCTTTTTTGCCGGTTATAATTTTCATGATAAACCAAAAACCCATATAATAATATTCGGTGTTTTATTACAAATATATACCACTGTACTATTTAAACAGTTTCTTACTACAAATATTCTAATCTCTATCTATTTAGGGCAATGGTATATTTATTATTTTCGTAATTCTTTAACTCGCTTTTTCTATAGCGGTTATTGTCATGCAATTATAATGGTACTATTGTGGTATATTAGCTGGACTTTGATTGATTATGGGACTCTTGTAATTGCTACAATGATACTTGGATTTATTTCAAAACATGAGCAGGCAAACTTAAAACTTTGTTGTTTTATAGCAATTTTTGCTGCTTTCATGCATTCAACTCTTTTTACTCTTGCGATTTCCTTTAATGAGTTTAATTTTTCAAATACTGACTTAATTTTAAACCTCACTTTCTTAACAATGACCTATATATTAATGATCCTAAGCAATTATTCACAAAAAATAGCTATACATCTAAAATGGATAAGTCGCAATGTTTTATATATTTACTGCATACACATTATGATCTTACAATTCATATTCATCTATAAACACACATATGGTTTTAAAAATTGGTAAATAAACATTAATAATGAGTGACAGCGTAATTTAGTTAATATTAATATATTTAAATAAATTGATAATTAAATATATGAATATAATAGATCGTTTAATTTTGGATAATGAACAATATAAAGAGCAATTTAAAAAAAACAAACTATTTAAAATTAAGTTAGATAGTACGCTACGAAAAAATAAATTTCTTAAACATTTTCGGATTTGGTCAGACGAATTTCAAAAAATGGTATTAGCAAGAGTAGTGTTTTCTGAAACAAAAGAATTTCAACAACTTGCATGGGAGCATCTTACCGATGAATTTGGACATAATATAGAATTATTCCAAAATCTAGAAAATAATGAAGAAACTACAGATTCTATTTTTGAGGCCTTAGGTTCTTGGTTTACACTAAAAATGATGACTCTTGGAGATAGTGAAAGAGCCGTCCTTGTCCATTTAGTAATAGAGTCTTGTGCTACTATATTTTATGCAAAACTAGGATCAATATTTTTTAATCATAAAGCAGCAAAACATTTCAAAACACATATGTATGTTGATCCTGAACATGAACAAATGGGAATAGCTTTATTAAAACAAATAAACATTAATGATTCTTCTTTACTCATTATTCAAAAAAAAGGCTGGGATATGATTGACGCTCTGTTTACTAGACTTGCTGAAATCATACAGGATTAGCTTTAACTTATATATTCTAGATTTTATAAAAAAGCTTGCTTGCACGGTACGGTTTTTCATCATTGCGAGCGACTGAAAGGAGCACGGCAATCTCAGGATTTTGGCACGAGATTGCTTTATCCGAATTACTGCGTAATTCTTCTCGCAATGACGGAAAAATCGATCCACGCAACAACGCCAATGCCAAGCGGAAATAGCATATTCAAACTAAACCAACTCGCTTACTTGAGATTTGGCAAAGAGCTTGATCTGAAAGTTAACAAAATTTACATTACCTTTCGAGCCTATTGCCGCAAATTTATGCGCTTTAAGAAGTAGGTCATAATCGTCGGCTAAATCGGCGAAGAAAAATGCGATTTCGCCGCTTTGTTTTACTCCTAAAATCTCACCGCTACCTCGCAGTTTTAAATCCTGCTCAGCTATATAAAATCCATCATTAGTTTGTTTCATTATCTCAAACCTACCTCGTGCAACTTTTCTAAGCCTTTTAGGATTGTATAACAATATACAATATGACTGCAAACTACCCCGCCCTACTCTACCTCTAAGCTGATGAAGTTGAGCGAGACCAAATTGCTCAGCATTTTCAATAATTATCAAAGTGGCTTCAGGTATGTCTATTCCGACTTCAATAACGGTTGTTGCAACTAATATCTTAATTTCACCTTCCTTAAATTGCTTCATTATTTGGTCTTTCTGCTCGTTCTTCATCTTACCGTGAATAATACCGGTATAACCTTGATAGATATTGTCGATAGAGTTAAAACGATTCATCACATCCATCAATAAACTATCCTCTTCCGGCGTTTCTTTCTCTCCCTGCTCTATCAATGGACAAATCCAATATACCCGCTCACCTGCAATAAGCTTCTTATTTATCGCTACTATAATATGCTCTATCTTATTAACAGAGATGGTATTTGTAGCGATAGGTAAACGACTTTTCGGCTTACCCATTAGCTTTGAGATAGTCATATCACCAAACATAGTAAGTGCAAGACTTCGAGGAATCGGCGTTGCAGTCATAACTAACACATCGGGATTTACTCCTTTATTTATTAAATTCAAACGCTGTTGTACCCCAAATCTATGCTGCTCATCAATAACTATATAACCTAGTTTCTTAAAACTTACTTTTTCTTGAAATAAAGCATGAGTGCCGACTAATATATCAATCTCATCGTTGTCAAGTTGTATCATAATATTTTTACGAGCTGCCCCCAGTATCTTACCTGTAAGTAATCCGACTCTTATATTAGTATTTTTTAAAGCTTTAACAAAAAACTCATAATGCTGATTGGCAAGCAAATCAGTTGGAGCCATAAGCGTTGCTTGAAATCCAGTGGCTACCACATTTACCATCGTCAGCAGAGCTACCAAAGTTTTACCGGAGCCAACATCGCCTTGCAACAATCTCATCATTTCTATTTTATCGCTTTGATCACACTCTATTTCTTCTATGACTTGCTTTTGATAAGAAGTTAACTCAAATCCTAGCTCATTTAATATATTTGCTTGAATAGATACAGCTTTAGGGTAAATATTACCTTGTCTTCTACTTATTTGCGTACGTACATTTAAAAGAGATATTTGATTAGCGATAAGCTCCTTAGCTGCTAGTTGTTTTTTGGCGTTAGTATATAAATCGTCATTGCGAAGCCCCTTTAGGGGCTGCGGCAATCTAGAATTTATTAATTTTACATTACTGGATTGCTTCGTCGGCATGCATGCCTCCTCGCAATGATGGAAAACATGCAACATTTGCAAATTCTGCAATATAATATCTAAATAATCTTTTACTTCTTTATCTTCTATACTCTTACACTTCTCTTCAAATATCTCTATTGCTTTTATGATATATGAATATAACTGCTTGTTACTAAGTAAATATGTCAGGGAATAAATCGGCTCTATTTCTTTTGCGAGTTTAGGATTTACAATAAATTCAGGATGCGCAATTTGTAAGTAATGATCAAAAAATTGTACCTTTCCGCTGATAATATGAGAAGTACCAACTTGCAGCTTATTAAAAATAAACGGTGGGGGTTTATGAAAAAACACTAATAACAAAGAACCAGTATCATTGCTAGCTGTAATTTTTAAAGGCTGACTACTTTTCTTTGGTAAATTAATGCTCTCAACTACAATTTCTGTTTGGATTATGTCACCGTCTCTAACTTCAGTTAAATTAGGCGATAATATTTTATTTTGATATGAAACAGGTAGATAAAATAATAAATCACGAATATTGTTAATACCAAGCCTTTTAAGAGCAGATACGGTATCTGCACGTATATTGATGAACGTTTTTACAGAAGAGAATAAGAATTTTTCTAAAATATTTAGCATATATAGTCATAATTATCTTATATACCAATATATATATATACTTTATAATAAAAGAAGAATAATAAAATATATAAATTATGATTAATATGTCATTCTTGCAAAAGCGGGAATCCAGTAATTAAACGGTGTATACACAGTAAGTTTTGAAAATTAAAAGCTTGATGTATCGCGCTTTTTTCTGGATTACTGCTTTCGCAGGAATGACATATTAATCATGCAACAAAGCCTTCTCTTATAAATCTAATTTTAACCCTGCTCTAACTATAGCTGAGGATTTTAAAGGCATACCTTCTATAAATCCCGCTGTTTTGTAACCGTCTGAGCCGACTATCTTAAATGTTTCATTTAAGCTAAGCTCAAAATTAACGGCTCCAAGTCCACCTTGCTTACAACCTTCTTTTAAAGGGGTAGCGGTTAACATATTTAGGCTGATTAAAATGTCGTTTCTAAACCTAAACCGATAAATTCAACTTTGACTAAGTTATTAGCTTTAACTCCGATACCGTAAGACTTAAATTTTTGATTTTTGCCGTAATTAATATTAACTTGAATATATTTGTTATCAACAACAAAATGGTGAACTAAACCACGCTCTAAACCGTATGGAGCAAGTATCGCTCTAGTAGCCGGTAAATATTTAACCGGTCCTAATTCAATCATCGGAATATTATTTAAGTTAATAAATGAATATCCTGAATAGAATAAAAACGGATCAAATAAATCTAAATAAGCATATGAAAAAATTTTATTTTTAGTAATATAATTTTTACCGTATATGGAGTTAATCGCTTTTACATATGTATTTATATCATTACCGCTTTTATCTGTGCCATCAAACTTAGTACTAAAAATATAACTTGCTTGATCTAGTCTTGTCCATAAATAACCTATACCGTAAGTAGGATTAATTTTGTTACTTGCCATGTATCTATCTTTAATATGAATAAACTCTATCCTTCGGCTGAAGCTGCTCTTGAAGGACTTCTTTATGACGGCATGACTATAATGTCGGGCGGATTCGGTCTATGCGGTATTCCTGAAAATTTAATAAATGCACTTCTTAAAAGCAATGTTCAAAATTTAATAGTTATAAGCAATAATTGCGGTGTTGACAATTTCGGACTTGGGCTTCTTCTTCAAACTAAACAAATAAAAAAAATGACTTCTTCGTATGTCGGAGAAAATAAGATTTTTGAGCATCAATATCTTGATAAGGTTTTAGAGCTTGAGCTCAACCCACAAGGAACTTTAGCTGAACGAATTAGGGCTGCTTGTATGGGAATTCCGGCTTTTTATACTAAAACAGGTATAGGTACAATTGTAGAGGAAGGTAAAGAAACAAAGGAGTTTAACGGCAAAAAATATATAATGGAAACTGCCCTTCAAGCTGACCTTGCTATTATTAAAGGCTTTAAAGCTGATAAAAGCGGCAACGTGATTTATAATAAAACTGCACGAAATTTTAATGCAGTCATGGCAGGTGCCGCTAAAGTTACAGTTTGTGAAGTAGAGGAAATAGTTGAGGTGGGAGAGCTTGACCCTAACAATATTCACACACCTAATATTTTCATACAGCGATTAATAGTAGGTGCAAAATATGAGAAACGTATTGAGCAATTAACTGTCAGGGAAAAATAAGATATGCCTTGGAGCAAAGAAGAAATTTATCAAATAACCGCAGAGGAACTTAAAGACGGATTATATGTCAATCTTGGTATAGGTATGCCTACGCATGTAGCAAATTATATACATCAAGGAGTGAATGTAATATTTCAAAGCGAGAACGGTATGCTTGGTATGGGACCATTTCCTTACGCAGGAGAGGAAGATCCTGATTTAATTAACGCCGGTAAGCAAACTATTACTGCTATTCCTGAAAGCAGCTATTTCGACAGTAGCTTTTCATTTGGGATGATTAGAGGTTCACATGTCGATTTAACTATTTTAGGTGCTATGCAAGTCTCACAAACAGGCGCTCTTGCCAACTGGACTATTCCGGGTAAAATGGTTAAAGGTATGGGAGGAGCTATGGATTTGGTCGCTAACACCAAAAGAGTAGTTATTATAATGGAACATAACGCAAAAGATGGCGGTGCTAAATTATTAAAGAATGCAGCTTTCCGTTAACAGGTAAAAAAGTAGTTAACAGAGTAATTACCGATCTTGGAATTTTTGATATTGATAAAGATGAAATGATATTAGTTAGACAAGCTGACGATGTTACTATTGAAGAAATAAAGTCTAAAACTGAAGCCGAGTTTATAGTCAATTTATAATATGGAGAATAAAATGGTTAAAGTAGCTATCGTAATATTATAGTGGATACGGTCATACTGCAAAAGTAGCTGAAAAACTAAATAAGAGCATAAAAGAAGCAGGAGCAAATGTTTCTTATACAAATAAAGATAAACCTAATAATCTCGATTGGGATTTATTAGACAATGCAGGTGCTATCATTTTCGGAGTCCCAACCTATATGGGTAGTTTAGCCAGATCGTTTAAAATATTTATGGAAGCTACCTCAACTAGATGGGCACAACAAAAAAATGGAAAGATAAAATAGCTGCAGCTTTTACTAATTCTGCTTTTTATTCAGGTGATAAGTTTGCAGTATTCAGCAGCTATTTCACTTCGCTATACAGCATTGTATGATTTGGGTCGGGCAAGCTGAAGCTGCTCCAAATTTTTCTGATCATAAGATGCCTGATCCCGATAAAATTAACCGCTTAGGTAGCTGGTCAGGACGTATGACTCAATCTAACCACAAATCTTCTCCTGATATTACTCCTACTCAAGGCGATGTAAAAACTGCTAATTTCTTTGGTAAAAGAATAGTTGAAATAACTAAGAAGTTTAAAGGGTAGATTTATATGGTGTTTTATGTCATTCCCGC
>NZ_BCMR01000008.1:0-130949 GCF_001653015.1 Rickettsia sp. Tenjiku01 | reverse complement strand
GGTAATGTAGTTAAAGAACTTGGGCTTTCTAAAGCTATAAAAAGACATGATCAGGATAATATAGAGCTGTGCAACTAGCTTTAAAGGACTCTATTTTATTTATTGAATCTTTATATACAAACCGTGATGATATATTGAATGAAAAAAACGATTTTTACGTGCAGGATGAAAAGGGTGAAAATAGTAATATTGTCTAATGTTAATCTCTTCTGACACAGAATAAATGTAAAATCAGATAAGCAGCAATTGCCACTCTCCTAAGAATCGTGTATGCTGGTTTTCCCGCACACAGCTCAAACCTTAATGCACATGTGATGAGTTTCTTTTGAGTCGGCTCACGCTTTTCAAAATATTTCTTATATGCCGGATCATATATTGTAGTATCCATTTTAACTTTCACATGTCTTACAATCGGTAAATATTTCATTTTGAGTCTCTTTAGTCATACTCTTAGGTTCATCTAGTGACATAGATGGTTGCCTAGCGGAAACAACTCTTTGATACAACCTCGTTGTCACAAACTATTATATGGCTTTTCGGTTATTTAGGTATATGTTAAATATTGCTGAATATCATAGAAAGTACTAAAAAACACAAAATTTCCTTTCATATATACTTTAGTGTTTTTATAATGGCATACAAAAATATACTGCTTCTTTAAATTTATAGGAATGATTTGAAAATAGTGAATTAGTAAAAGCTACTTGGATTAATGATTATCAGCTAATTACTGTTCATGAAATTCCTGATGAAAAATTGACAGAAAATACTTGGTCCGGAATTTTATAATTTTTTATGAAGCACATTCATACACAAGATTTGTTAAAGAGATGGTAAGAAATAGCAGACCTTTTACCTATATTTGCTGAGGTTAATATAGGGATTGATTATATAGAGTTAATTTTATTCTACATTTTGACCAAACTCGGTCAAAATGATATAATAGAAATAGAAAAAATACTTAAATCACAATTAATATAGCCAAAAATTTAATCACAGCTGGTGTAAAAACTGATTTAATAGCTACCTCAACCGGATTAAAGAAGGAAGAGGCTGAAAAACTTAAATAAATTACTTATACATGTATTTATTATCATTTATATTAGGAGGATTAAACATATTACTCCGTCAATTACATTTATCAATTCGCTCTATAGAGTTTTATAAAGATGTATATAAAAAATATCAAGGGTACGGAATAAGATATGTATTTACCTTATCTTTTATTCCATCAATAATTTATTGTATTTTTATATTAAATTACATAATAACTTTAAAAGATTATTTTAACGGAATACAATCATCAAAAGTTACAGCCAACATTGAATATATTATCAATCAATTACCGAAAATTAAATATAATAATTCAAACATTTCAGTTGAAGAAGTAGAGCCTATATATTTATATAGCAAGAATAACAAAAAAATAGTCGTCATTGATACAAAAAATCAAGTTTCTAACAAAGAAAAAAGCAAAATACCGTTTGTACTTGAAGAGAATAAGCTGAAGATAAATTTAATTGTAGCCAATACTAAGAAAAATTTCCCAAGTACTGTTAACTATTCTGAGATATTCAAGCAAAATGAAGTAATTTTAACTCCTGAAATAATAAAAAAATATTTTGCCGATCATTTATTATATGCACCAAATTTATTTATTTATTTTGGTATGCCGGCTATTATATTATTTTGGTTTGTAACATTCTTATTAGAGAGAAGTATTATAGTTTTGTTAGTATATAGCTTAACTAATTTACTTACTACTAAAACTTCAATACAAACTTCTATAAGGTTAGTAATGTTTTCAAGTGGAGTCCCGATAATATTACAACCGGTTATTATTATATTAATACCGGAATTAAGCATATTATTACAGCTACTACAAATGTTTACAACTTGTTTAGTATTTGTCGCTATTTGGCAAATTAACAAGAACCTATCACACTATATGTAAGAAAAATCAGTTATCATATAATATGTGATTTTAAATCCTCAATTTACTAAAAAAACAGCCTATTATTAAAGAAATAAAAGTTTTTATTGTTAAAATGAAACCTAAAGTTATTTTTTATAAATTTAGGTAATTTAAATGGGTAAGAAAAAAAGAAAGTAAGGTTTGCAGAAGAGCCGCAAGTTAAGGAATTTTCACAAGATAAAGAAGCACCAGAAGTAGACCTTATAAGAGGAAGAGTAATTAATATTTATGATAAAGGCGGCTACTTAAAGCCGGATCAATTGGTAATTCATGAACGAGAAGCTATTGGAGTAAAAAATGTTGAAGTAAAGAGCAATCTAAATTTCTTTCAACAAATTTTCAGTAGGTCTTATATAAGGACACAAAAACAATCAAAGAAGAATTTACTTATACTATCGGCGATATACAAGGAATATTAAAGAATAACGGTAATAATTCTGAAGAAATTAGAAAATTTGCTGATAAAAATAGAGATATTCAAATTGCAGATATTGACGGTATCGGTATTGGTAATTTCAAGCATCAGGGTAAAATACAAATTAATTCAAAGTTTGGACTAAGTAATGAAAAAATTATTCTTTATAAGGATGGTCAATTAGCTGCTATTGCAAGAAAAGGTCCACTTATAAATCACGAAGGAGAGCCTTTATACAAAGATAACTGAGTCCAAAAAGATAATACAGTTTATCTAGTTGGAGATGTCGGAAGAAATATTGATACACCTTTTAGAGATCTCAAAACTAGAGCTAGAGATAATTGGAATAGATTAATAAAGAAATTTAAGCATGCTTTAATACCGGAACATGAGTTAGGAAAATTAAACGATACAATAGTAGATTCTGTAAGAGTTAAAGTAGTTCATCCAAATCTAAAACTTGCAGAACATCATCTTCAAGAAATAGCTCAAGGTAAACAAATATGGGATGGGCATGAATTTAAAATATTACGTATGGGACCAGAAAAAAATCACCAATTATTCTATGATACCTCCTCTCAAAGATTACTTGATACTAACGGTACAGTAGCTTCTACTATCGGTAAAGAAAGTAAAAGCATGAATAATGTTCAAGCATTTGTAATGGGAGAGGATGGAACAATTTATATGGGTACTCATAAAAATCAATATTTGCCAAATACTAAAAATCTTGTTCACGGTTCATTTTTAAGTGGAAAGCCTGCGGAAGCAGCAGGAGTTATAGGTATAAATGATAGGAGAAAAATTGATTACCTTTGTAATAATAGCGGTCATTATCAACCTGAAGCTTTAGATATGTACTGTGCTGTAAAAAAATACAAGAAACTATGCCCGGTGCTTTAGATAAAAATTGTCAAATCGATATTCAAGGGCATCTACGAATACTTGTTACTGATTTTGTAAAAAATATGGAAACCAAAGTAGGTTTCAGAACAAATGCTAAAACTCATTATGAAAAACTAAGAGAGGAAAGAATAGAGAAAATTAAAAATTATCAAACTAATTTAAAAAATATTGCTGCTTCTTCAAAACCTAAAGCTAGAAATAGAACAACAAACAAAGGGCGTGGATAATAAATTAACTATTTATAATTAAATGTCATTCCTGCGAAAGCAGGCATCCAGCTAAATGTCATACTCCAGCATTGTTGCGTGGATTGGTAAAACCCATTATGTCACCTAGTTCGCTTGACCACTGGGACCATAAAAATAATTTAAAGTACTAATTAATATTTAATTGGGTCCCGCTACAAGCTTGCGGGATGATGACAAAGCAATTTTGGATTCCCGCTTCTAGCTAGGAATGATATCGAAGGTGTTTTTTGCACCATGCAACAACGTCCCTAGGGCAATGTTGGATTAACACTTATTTATAATATTCTCTCCTTCTTTTCTACTGCTACTAGTTTTTACACAATTAAATTTTAGTTTATATTAACAAGCTAATTTTTTATTAAATAATATAATTATATACTTGACTAAATTACTTGGGTATTGTAGATATAAAACAATTTTCAGTTTGAATAGGTTGGTTATATGATGCTGACGACGAAAGGAAGATATGCCGTAATGGCAATACTTGAAATGGCTTCAAAATCAAGTGCCGAACCGGTCACTTTGAATGAAATGTCCGTAAAACAAAATATATCGCTTAACTATTTAGAGCAGATATTTTCTAAACTTAAAAAAGCTGATCTAGTTAAGGCTATTAGAGGATCGAAAGGTGGGTATATTTTAATCGGTAACCTAGAAGAAATAAAAATTTCCGATATTATGGATGCCGTTAACGAAAATTTTATAATGACTACCTGCTATAAGAAGTCAGTTAAAACTTGCGTGCATGATACAAGAAAATGTAATTCGCATAAATTATGGCAAGGTCTTGGTAAGCATATTAGAGATTATTTTGAAAATATCTCAATTAAAGATGCTTTAAACTCAAATTTAAATATATGATATATTTAGACCATAATGCTACTACTTTTATCGACCCTAGAGTTAAGGAATTCATAATAAGTTTAATGGACAAGGAGCTTAACCCTTCATCAGCACATAGCTCAGGTAGATTTGCTAAGAATCTCATAGAAACGGTACGCGCACAAATAGCGACGGCTCTTGGTATAACCTTATCATCTAGAGAATATGATATTACTTTTACTTCATCAGGGACTGAAGGTAATAATTTAATAATGAAAAATTTTTATGACGGCGATATTTTTATTTCAGCTATTGAACATTTATCGATCTATAACCATATAAACTACGCTCCAAATATTAAAGTTATAAGTGTTAATACGCAAGGGCTAGTTGATTTAGAACATTTAGAAGAGTTGTTAGCTCAAAGTAATACTAGTAAAAAACTAGTTTCCATAATAATGGCTAATAATGAAAGCGGAGTTTTACAAGATATAGCTGAGATAGGTAAAATAACTAAAAAATATGAGGCAAAATTTCATAGCGATTTAGTGCAAGGTTTTGGCAGAATACCAATAAATATCAAAGAATTAGGATTAGATTTTGCTACAATTTCAGGGCATAAAATAGGAGGGGGACAGGGTGGTGCTGCTTTAATTTCTAGCTCTAATTTTCAAGTTACTCCAATGATTATAGGAGGAGGGCAGGAAAAATCAGTACGCTCAGGCACTGAAAATGTTTTAGCAATTGCAGGATTTGGTTTAGCTTCTGCATTGAGGACAGACAATATCTCAGAAAATTATATAAAAATCAAAAAGTTACAAGAAAATTTAGAGAAAAAATTAAAAAGATATCCTAATGTAAATATTGTGAGTAATAACGTAGCTAGGTTGCCTAATACTACCTTAATTACTATACCAAATACGGATGCACAAGCGAAATTAATCGGGTTTGATTTACATAATATTTGTGTAAGTTCCGGTTCTGCTTGTTCATCGGGAAAAATATCTAAATCGCATGTATTAACCAATATGGGTGTAGGGGAAGAAGAAGCAAAATCTTCGATTAGGATATCTTTAAGCCATACTAATACGGTAAGTGATATAGAGACTTTTATAGAGGCTTTTGAGGAGATTTATGATATCATTCCTAGCTAAAGCGTTGTTGCACGGCTCCGTTTATGTCATTCCTGCGGAAGCGGGAATGACATCGATGACTGTTTAAACTATACCAAAACATGCATTAATTTAACCATATGAACCCACAATTAAACAATTTAACCTTACCGATATATATGGATTATCAGGCGACGACTCCAATAGATCCAAGAGTAATGGAAGCAATGTTGCCTTATTTTACTACCAAGTTCGGTAATCCTCATTCACGCAGCCATTCTTTCGGTTGGGAGGCAGAAAACGCTGTTGAAGAGGCAAGGAGTATGGTAGCAAAGTTAATAGGAGCGGATACTAAAGAAATTATTTTCACTTCCGGTGCAACTGAGTCTAACAATCTTGCAATAAAGGGAATAGCAAAATTTTACAGCAATAAAAAGAATCATATTATTACCGTAGTCAGTGAACATAAATGCGTACTTGATGCTTGCAGGCATTTAGAGCAAGAAGGTATAAAAATCACATACTTACCGATTAAGCCAAATGGAATAATCGATTTAGAAACTCTAAAAAATGCCATTACCGATCAGACTATGTTAGTTTCAGTTATGGTGGTTAATAATGAAATAGGTGTTGTTCAGCCTTTAAAGGAAATTGGGAAAATTTGCCGTGAAAAGGGCGTTTTTTTTCATTCCGATATTGCTCAAGGTTTTGGTAAAATTCCAATTGATGTTAACGCATTTAATATTGATCTTGCCAGTATCTCAGGGCATAAAATTTACGGTCCGAAAGGAATAGGTGCATTATATGTAAGAAAAAAACCTCGTGTGCGTGTTACACCGCTCATAAACGGTGGCGGGCAGGAGAGAGGTATGCGTTCAGGTACGCTACCGACTCCTTTAATCGTAGGGCTTGGCATGGCTGCTGAAATAGCGTATAGTGAGATGGACAAAGATACTAAGCACGTAAATTACTTATTCGACAGGTTTTTAAATAATATACATAAGCGAATTTCAGAAGTTTATTTAAACGGCGATAAAAATCAAAGATATAAAGGTAATTTAAATTTAAGCTTTGCCGGAGTTGAAGGAGAATCAATGATCCTTGCCATTAAAGATTTAGCGGTTTCCTCCGGTTCTGCTTGTACTTCTGCCTCTTTAGAGCCGTCATATGTTTTACGTTCTATGGGAATCGGTGAAGAGCTTGCCCATACTGCAATTAGGTTCGGCATAGGTAGATTTACTACCGAGCAGGAAGTTGACTACGCAGTAAATTTAATATGCTCAAAAATCGATAAACTAAGGGAATTAAGCCCTCTTTGGGAAATGATGCAAGAGGGAATTGATTTGAAAAAGATTAAATGGGCTGTACATTGAGAATATCGGCATTGCGAGCAGCCGTAGGCTGCGTGGCAATCTTGTCAAATATCCTGAGATTGCTTCGTCAAAACTTGCAGTTTTTCCTCGCAATAACGGCTCAGGTATTCACGCAAGTATAACATACAAAACCAAATTTTAGAGAATAACAATGGCTTATAGCAAAAAAGTGATAGATCATTATGAAAATCCTCGTAATGTTGGATCACTTGATAAAGAAAATAAAAATGTTGGTACAGGGCTAGTTGGAGCTCCTGCTTGCGGTGACGTTATGAAGTTACAAATCGCAGTTGATGATGACGGGATTATTACAGATGCTAAATTTAAAACATTCGGCTGCGGTTCAGCTATTGCTTCAAGTTCTTTAGTAACGGAGTGGGTTAAAGGAAGAGCGGTAGAAGATGCCGAGACTATTAAAAATACCGAAATAGCAAAAGAATTGTCACTTCCACCGGTCAAATTACATTGCTCACTACTTGCTGAAGATGCAATAAAAGCAGCTATAGCCGATTACAAACAGAAAAAAGAAAGCAAAAAAGACTCTTAAAATATGAAAAATGTTATTTCATTAACCGATTCTGCTTCAAAGCAAGTAAAATTGCTAATAGAAAAACGCGCCAAGCCTACCTTTGGTATTAGGGTAGGGGTTAAGTCAGGTGGTTGTGCCGGTCAGACTTATTACGTGGAATATGCCGATAGTAAAAATCAATTCGATGAAGTAGTTGAAGAAAAGGGCGTACGGATACTAATCGACCCAAAGGCATTAATGTATATTCTAGGTTCTGAAATGGACTATGTAGAGACTAAATTCAAATCCCAATTCACTTTCACCAATCCTAACGAAAAAGCTAATTGCGGCTGCGGCAAATCTTTTAGCGTGTAACACTTTAGAATCAATAAAGGTTTTAAAGTATGTTTAACTGGGTTTATAATAAAATATTCTCTTATCCTCCACCTAATATTGAAAGCTTACGAAAAGCACTAGAGGAAAGAATTGATTTCTTTTCTCCGCTTAATACAGAAGAATAAGGAAAGAAGGGCTGAAATTAGACTTATGAGAGATGCTGATATCGAAAATGATAAAAAGTCTATTCTAGAAGCAATAGTAAAAAAGGACAAATTATTTTAGAACCCTATACAGAAATACCTTTAAAAGAAAGTGGGCTATTTAATTACAAAAAGGTTTTAACGCAATTAAATAACGGTATTAAAGATACTGCTAAAGGGCAAGTTAAATTTATAGAAGATTTCAGTAAATATTTAGATGAGGACTTTGAAAATTCTTTTTACTATTCAAGCTAGTAAAGATTTGGAAGAACTCGAAAATAATAAAGGATTAGAAAAACGTTTAAAAGCAGTAAAAAAACACTGGCATATCTACATGCAAACCCTCGTCATCCTAGTTTAAATACCCATAAATATAAAAAGCTGAAAATACTACTCCTGCTGCTTATAGAATTTTTTGGTATTATGGACCAAACAAAGATAACACTATTCTAGCAATTACAGCACATCCATAAAAAGTCAATTGCAGTTGACTATTACACCAATAGCTTTATTTTAAGAAACATCATGCAAATCACCGGAAAATGAAATCCCCCAGCCTACTGCGATATGATTAGGATCGCGTATATTAGTATATTTAACTAAATCCTGAACAGGAGTATCATAATTTTGTGAAATTTTTGATAAAGCATCTCCTGATTTCACTGTATAAACTTTAGCGGTGCGATTTGGCATATTAACTCCTAAGATTATTTTTGATAGCTAAAAAAGCTATCAATCTTTTGTTTAGAAATCAAGAGTAAAATAATTATAGTAGTTTTAACTATTGCTAAAAATCATTATTTCAGCTATGTTAAAGCTGTTTCTTTAAATTAGATTAATATGTCACAAAAATTAGGTTTCTGGGCGGTTTTTGCCTTAGTAACCGGCAGTCAAATCGGTACTAGCGTTTTTATATTGCCGTTAAGTTTAGCACCGTTCGGTATATATAGCATTTGGGGCTGGGTACTTTCATTATTTGGTGCTATGAGTATAGCACTTGTATTTTCTACCCTTTGTGCAAAATTTCCTAAAACAGGAGGTCCACACGTTTATGTACGGGAAAATTTCGGGGCTAAAATAGCTTTCTTCACCGGTTGGACTTACTGGGTTATATCCTTTGTCAGTACAAGTATAGTAGTCATTTCGGCAATAGGTTATCTAACGCCTTTTTTTAAATCACAAGCGATTTTAGACTTAATATTACAGATCATATTATTAGGTGCTATTATGGTTTTAAATTTAAAAGGTCCTGAAGTAGCAGGAAAAGCAGAGTTTTATTTAACTCTCTTAAAATTTGTTCCATTGCTTATAGTAGGTTTATGTGCTTTATCACATTTTAATATAGATAATATCACTATTACCGAGGAAGTAGAGAATTTAAGCATTCCGAGCATTATGGGAAGAGTTGTACTTCTTACTTTTTGGGGATTTATCGGCATAGAATGCGCCACTACCACGGCAGGTGCGGTAAAAGATCCGGCAAAAACCATTCCACGAGCCATAATAGTTGGCACTTTTTGCGTAGCAGTGTTATATATTATTAATAGCATAGGTATAATGGGATTAATCCCTGCTTCTGAACTTATCAGTGCTAAAGCTCCTTATGCCGATGCCGCTTCATTATTATTCGGAGGTAAATGGTCAAGCGTAATTACGGTCATAGCCTCGATTATATGTATAGGTACGCTCAATGCTTGGGTGCTAACTAGCGGACAGATAGCTCTTGGGCTTGCAGAAGACGGTTTATTACCGAAATTTTTTGCTAAGAAAAATAGCAATAACGCTCCAACTCACGGAATTATTGTAAGCTGCCTTGGCATTGTGCCGTTATTAGTCTTTACGGCAAATGATAATTTTGCCAAACAGATTACACAAATAATAGATTTCTCGGCAATCACATTCTTATTCGTCTATTTAATTTGTAGCTTAGCTTTTTTAAAGGTGATTTTTAGCTCAAAAGAAAATTTTTCTTATTATTATTTACTTATAGCTATAATATCGATTATCTTTTGTGCATGGGTTATCTATGAAACACCTGTTAAAACTCTGATTATAGCTAGTTCTTTTACTATATTTGGTATTCCTTTGTATTATGGATGGTATAAATGTCATTCCCGTCTATGAGCGTTGCCTAGCTGGATGCTGAGCTGTCATTGCGAGCGACTGCAAGGAGCGTGGCAATCCAGAACAAATAATAAAAAAATTCTGTAAATCAGAATTTTTTAACTGGATTACTTCGTCAATTACTTAAGTAATTTCCTTGCAATGACGGCTCAGCCTCCAAGCGGCAAGAGTACGACATAAGAGATATAAACATGACAAAAATCCGCATTAATCTGCTTAGAAATTTATTTACAGAATATGATATAGACGGTTATATAATTCCGTCTAACGATAAATATATGAGTGAATATGTTCCAAGCTATGCAAAGAGACTTGAATATATAACAGGTTTTACTGGTTCAAACGGTATAGCTATTATATATAAAGATACAGCATTATTCTTTACCGATGGACGTTATTTAGAGCAAGCAAATAAAGAGTTGGATTTAGAGCTTTTTAAGCTTTTTGACTTAAAAGATATATCTAAGTTTGGTAAAGATGCAAAAATAGGATACGATTCTGAATTATTTACTTATCCCACTATATCAAATTTAAAGTTCAATTTTCAGAAGATTAATGGAAATTTAGTTGATAAGATTTGGCCAAATCAGCCGCTAGAGCCAAACTCTAAAGTTTATTTGCATGATATTAAGTTGGCGGGCGTTGGTCATACTGATAAAATAAGTAAATGTCGTGAAATTTTTTTGGATTCCCGCTTTTGCGGGAATGACACCGAGCAATCTGCCTTAGTCATGCTCGATAGCTCCTCCATATGTTGGTTACTAAATTTGCGGGCCAGTGACGTTGCTTATACGCCTTTAATGTTTGCAAAAGTTATACTCACTTCTACACAATTATATTTGTTTATAAATCCTACAAGAATCGATGCCGAAATTATTAATGCTCGTCCTGAAATAACGATTTTACCGGAAGAAGAATTTGAAAATATTTTAATAGATAGCGAGAATAAACATCTTTCCAAACCAGCTTATAGAGAGGAACTTAAAGGAGATACGAAACGCAGCACCGCAGCGTACAAAAGCGTAAGTGAGGATGCGAGTATCGGATCGATGTCTAAATTACCTCTAGAAGCAAAGTGTGGGAAGATGTCTAATATTTTTATTGATGATACTATAGCATCTGTTCATATAATGGACTTAGTAGCTGATAAAAAAGTACAAAAAATTACCGATCCATGCTTAATGCTTAAAGCTTGTAAGAATGATGTAGAAATTAAGCATGCAATCGATTTGCATATTAAAGATGCAGTAGCTTTATGTGAATTTTTTGCTGATCTTTCTCAATGTCATCCCCGTGAAAACGGGAATCCAGAAAAACATAATAACGAATTGACTGAGTATTCCCTCGGTTTAAAGCTTACAGAGCAACGAGCTAAACAAGAGGGATATGTTTCGGATAGTTTTCCTCCTATTTGCGGATTTCAGGAAAATAGTGCTATTATTCATTATAGAGCTGACCAAAAAACTGCTAAAAAAATTGAAGGGCAGGGGATATTACTGATAGATTCCGGCGGTCAGTATCAAGGTGCTACTACCGATATAACTAGAACAATAGTAATAGGTACACCGACAGATGAGCAGAAAAAGCGTTATACGCAAGTACTTAAAGGACATATTGCTTTAGCTAAAGCCAAATTCCCCAAAAATATCATCGCAGGAGCTAATCTTGATATACTCGCTCGGCAATATTTATGGCAAGAAATGCTAGATTATCCACACGGTACAGGGCATGGGGTAGGAAGCTTCTTAAGTGTTCACGAAGGACCGCAAAGCATAAATCTTCTTAATAAAACAATACTTAAAGCAGGTATGATCTTATCTAATGAACCGGGTTTTTATGTTCCTGGACAATATGGTATTAGGATTGAGAATTTGATGTATATAAAAGAAAATAATGGATGGCTTGAGTTTGAGACCTTAAGCCTAGTGCCTTATGCTAGTAAATTGACTGATATGAAACTACTTAATATTGATGAAATAAACTATATCAAGGAATATTATAACAAAATTAGAGCTAAAATTTATGATTTATTATCCACGCAAGCGAGAAATTGGCTTAATAATGAAATAAATTTATATTGACGTTTCCGCTATTTATTGGTATAATGTCTATACATTTCTAATTTTCTACATTGGGACGTCGCCAAGTGGTAAGGCAACGGTTTTTGGTATCGTCATCCGGAGGTTCGAATCCTCCCGCCCCAGCCATTCGTCAATTTTCATTTTTCATTATAAGTAATTGTTCTATAATCTATATTATGGAAAATAAATGATAATTTAGTGATGGTGCATTCGATTGGATTTGAACCAACGACCTTTGCCTTCGGAGGGCAACGCTCTATCCAGCTGAGCTACGAATGCAAATAACTAATAAGAGCGATCCAAAATAAATTTAATAATCGAAAACAAATAGTCTTTATAAATATTCTGAACCGGAATTTTATTTAATAACTTACTTGCTGCATTTTCTAAGTTACTCAAATAATTAACTGTTTCATTGTAAATTTCATGCTTTACCATTAAGTCATGTATTTTTACAAAGTCATCTTTAGTACGCTTATCACATTTAATTATATTTTCAAGCCAACGCTGCTTATCTTGCTCTAACTTATTATATAAAAAAATCAGCGGTAACGTAACTTTGCCTTCTAAGAAATCATCGCCAATATTTTTGCCTACCTGTTTATCATTACCCAAATAATCAAGCAAGTCATCTATAACCTGAAATATCGTACCGAGTAATTTCCCAAAGTCCTGCATATCTTTAGAAATATGGTCTACCTGCTCTGCTATAATAGCTCCAACTGCACAAGCAGTTCCAAATAGTTCGGCGGTTTTAGATTTAACTATTTGCTGATATTCGCCTATAGTTATAATACGTCGTTCATTTAACTTCACTAGCTGTACTACCTCCCCTTCGGAAATAATTGCTGAAGCTTTAGCTAGAACATGCATAGCTTTAATAGAGCCGGAAGCTACCATTAACTTAAAAGACTGACTAAAGAGAAAATCACCCACTAAAATACTTGTTTTACTGCCCCAAATAACGTTAGCCGTAGGTTTGAATCTTCTTAAAGTGCTGTCGTCTACCACATCATCATGAAGCAATGTGGCGGTGTGAATGAATTCAACAGCACTTGCGAGCTTTATATGATTATCGCCTTTATAATCAAACATTTTAGCAGTTATTATAGTTAAAAGCGGACGAATTCTTTTACCTCCTGCTTCTAGTAAATATTTACCGACCTTTTCTATTAACTCTTCATCACTTTTTAAACAGCTAATGATTAAATTGTTTAACTTAGTTACTTCATCTTTTAAATCTTGCTGTATTTTTACTATAATATTCATGGTTGGTATTTTTATAAATTGTTCTGTCATTGCAAGAAAAAATTGAAAATTTTGACGCAGCAATCTCGTGCCAAAATCCTGAGATTGCCACGTTCCTTTCAGTTGCTTGCAATGATGATTAACGAAGTTCATCGAGTATACATTCCTCTAATATTTTTTGATTAACATTAGGAATTAACTCCATAATTTTTTCTTTTACATTTTCACCGGGTTGCACTTTTTTTACTGCTGCTTGATATAAAGATAAATAATATAAAGGTATAAGTTTATTTATATCGTCTATATTACCTATTTTAGCTTTGTTTAAATCGGACAAATCAAACACATACTCAATGCTAGCATCAATTAAATTAGATGAATTCGGGTGATCAGAAATAGTTTTTAAAAATGATTTCAAAGCATTCCCGTATACTTCCTTACTCTCTTCCGAAAAATCTTTAAAATCCCCTACTCCGTATATATATGCACTTAAAACATCTATTATTCTAGAGTAATCATTAATTACTATCGTACCTTTACTGTAAGAATCTTTAAGAGCATTTACTATAGTTTCATTTGTTATATTAAATCCCGATGCGTTTGAATAGAGACTTAAAGCATTTATCTGTGCTCTAGTTAATTTGTTTAATTCAGTTACTAAATTAATATTTAAATTAAAATTATATTCCCTATCTTCAAAAATACTAAAATTATATTGTTTATTATTATTTAAAATATAGCTTAGTTCATTATTAAAATCTTTATATAGCTTATTATCAGAAAGTTTAAATAAATAGGTTTGCTTATCGTAATATTTCTTTATAAATTCTAATGAACCTATTATAAAACCAGGTTTTAGCTTAAATTGCGAATCTACCAAAAGATCAATATTATTATTGCCGAAATCGTTTAACTTACCTTTATATAATAAATTAATATTATTTTCAAAGTTATTACTATTGATTTTTGCATTAGTAACTTCAATTGTTAAATCTTTAGCAATATCTTTAAAATGCACACTACTAGTACTAATCAAGAAATTACCGGAAAATTTGAAATTATTATTCCAAGCGGGTCTATATAATAATAAGCCGGCAGGTATTATTCTATCTTCAAGGTTACTTTGTACTATTTCGGTTTCATAATAAATTGCTAATTTTTGCGGTATGTTATCAAGGAAATCCTGTTTACTTGTATAATACTTACTTTTGTCAAATAACATAGTAAGTATAGTATGATCTTCTTCATATAATTTTTGATTATCGACTAAGTCAAAAATTTCTGTTTTACCGGAAGTAAATTTAATATTTTCTATTAAATTTATAACTTCAAATAAATCTTTTTTAAATCGTACTATTTCAAATAATTTAAAATTTAACGGTATTTTTGTTGATAATATACAGTGCTCATTATAAAATCTTACTCCAAAGCCTCTTTGAACCGGCTTAAATTTTCCGAATGCTTCTCCGGAAAAATGTATAAATAATTTCTGCTTAAGTAAATCATAACCGATATTTATCGGTGTGGTAAATTCAGTTACTCTATTAATACTCTCTTCTTGCCAATTAATTACTGAAATACCTAATTTGAAAGGAAAACCATATGGCTGAACTTTAGAAAACTTAATAAGATATTGCTGATTAGGATTATTATCAGCCTCTTCTATATTAAGGTTGGTACCGGCATATTTTTGATTTATAGAGTGTGATAAAGAGAACATAAGAGTAAACCACAACCCACTATATGCGAGTATAATAAAGATAGTTATAAATAATATTATTTTAAGAATTTTCATCTTTAAATCGGTATTATAGTGTGATTTTCTTTTGTTGTATGGATAAGTTTTTTCGTCATTGCAAGGAAAAATTGAAAATTTTGACGAAACAATCTCAGGAGTTTGTTATTATTTCATGAGATTGCCACGCAGTCTACGACTGCGCGCAATGACTGGGTGGTATCCACGCAACAATGCCCGCTTGCAATGACGTTTACTTACACCGCTCTACATATTCCTTATTCAATTTTATAACGTTCCAAATCCATAAACTCATCATAATTATAAAAGTTACTAATAAATATATTATAATAGAATCAAAGGTAGCAGTCGGAATAATAATAAATATCAAAGACTGTATAAATGCTCCAAGCGATTTACCGAATTTAGTACCTATTACCTCTACGGCAGCTTTTCCCTTAGTTCTAAGCTCTAAAGATAAAGGAATATACGCCATTTCTTTTGTTGAATCAAATAATGAATATTTGGACGATTTACTCAGTATGTTCTGAATTGCTCCAACAATAATCGCTGCATATAGAAGATTAAAATCACCGAAACATTCTCCTATTTCTTCAATAAAAATTATAAAGATAAAAAACATCAAGCCGGTAATAGACAACATAATAGGAGTTAATAATGCAGAAATGAGCCAACCGAGTCTTCTAAGAATATTACTGCCTATTATCATGAAAGTAACGCATGATATCCCCATCCAAATATTAAACCTGCCCATAAAGTTAACATAGTCTATAGTGTTTGGATGTAATTCTTTTATTTTTGCTTTCCAAGGTCCTTCAACTATATTTATTAATAATCCATAACAGATTATTAATAAGGCAATACGACCTATATATTTTGAGTGAATTACTAATTTGATACTTTCAATTACCGAAAGTTTTGTTTGCATTTTAGCTGTAACTTTTTTTGCATCTAAAACATTTATGGAATCTGTTAAAATAAATCTATTTATTATTCTAAATAGAAGCATAGCAATTATTCCTGCAGTAACAATAATTGACATGATTGGCTGAAGCATTATAGCATTTCCGGCAGATGAATTAAAAGAATCTGGTAATAATTCTGAATCAATGACGTCCTGCCCGCTTGAGAAAAAGACAAGTACGTTGCCTGCTATTATAAGACCGATATTACCCACCATTCCAAGAACGGGATAGAATCTTTTAGCTTTAGAAGTATCAAAAATGTGATTGGCAAACTGCCAAAACATTAAGTTTATGATTACTGCACTCCATAATTCCGCGAAAATATACATCAGTGCATAACTCCATTGACTACCTATTTTAATAAACCATTTAAAATTAGGATATGAAGCAATTAATTTATTTATCATTTCATCATTAGGATGATAAATATCTTGATTTGGATAAATAATATAGGCAAATAATAAGAAAAATAGTAAAAAACTGCCGACTATAATGTAGAAAAGATATTCAAAATTTAAGTTATTACTAAGTTTAACATAAAGTACGGTAAAAATTACGCACGAGGGTAATACTAACCATAATTTTAAGAAGCTAATAATTTCAGCCCCCATAGAGGGTACTACTAAACTATCTTTGATAGATCTTAAAGCCCCAAAATTAAAAAGGATACATAACATCATTAAAGCCATAGGTATAAATAGCTTTAATTCTTTCCTTTCTATAGGCCACATTATTTCTTTAACTTTTTCAAAGAAAATTTTAGGCGGTAACATTTTTATTGTAACCTTACATATTAAAGT
Organism: Rickettsia sp. Tenjiku01; assembly: GCF_001653015.1. Lineage (NCBI taxonomy): Bacteria > Pseudomonadati > Pseudomonadota > Alphaproteobacteria > Rickettsiales > Rickettsiaceae > Rickettsia > Rickettsia sp. Tenjiku01. The sequence goes on along the minus strand of NZ_BCMR01000008.1, from coordinate 114,077 downwards.
TAACTTTTAAATCTCTTAAGTGCTAAAGTCAATTAAAATAATTAATTTATACTACTCCAAGGTGTTATTTCTTTATATCGCCAATAATATTTTGTGATCTTATCTAATTTGTCCTGATTTGTCTTCCATAATTCCTGCTTATCGGTAATCCATGGCTTAGGTCCTGCATAGTGTAAAATGAAATAAGAAAAATAAGGGCTTTGAGTCTCAAAATATGTAAAACAGTTCCATCGCATCGATAAGATTTAATAAATCTTGGTTAGGAAAAGAAAAATCACATTTTGAATTTTGTAAAGTTTCTAAAAGCATATTTTTATCTTGCTTTTCTTGAATATTTTTTAAGTTTAAAAATACTACCCCGCTATTTTTATAAGAATGCGCTATATTTCTCTTACATTTTTTTGTCACTTTATGACTAATCTATGAGAGTTATTTGAAAACAGTGAACTTGAAAAAATACATATGGATTAATGATTATCAGTTAATTAATGTTCAAAATATTTCTGATGAAAAATTAAAAGAAAAAGCTTGGTCTGGAATCTTGCAGTTTTTTTAACATATCCACAAATGAGATTTATTATACACCTTGAATCAGATTAGGGAAAATGATAAAATAGAAATAGAAAAAATGCTTAAATCGCATTTAAACCCTGCATTAGGAGAAAACCTTATGAATAGCTTAGCTCATAGCTGGAAACAAGAAGGTATTGAAGAAGGTAGAAAAAAGAGAAAATTACTATGGCTAAAGAAATGAAAAAAGAAGGGCTTTCTTTAGAAACTATTATGAAAATAACAAAATTAGATAAGAAAGATATTGAGCAATTAAAATAACATTATTACATTACATGCCGCAAATAAACAGAAGACTCACATTTTTGCATATTAAGTCTATAGGAACTTAGAGCTAAAGGCATATATACTCGATCAACTTCAAAAATTGGCTATGTTGTCTCATAAGCTCTGCGGTGCTCACATATTAAGTATACGCTCCGCTCCTCGCCTTATAGACTCCTTGCTCTTTTTGAAGTTGATCTTCGTCTATCAATTCTTAATTTACTCGAAGTATATAAATTCATGTTAAATAACTCTCGTTTATGTATTATTTGGTTGTTTGGGCTTATTAGCGGTTTTAATCTAATGATTACCGGTAATACTTTAAATTATTGGCTTGCTACAGAAGATATAGCACTACAAACAATCGGTATATTATCATTCATAACGCTTCCCTACTCTATTAATTTCTTGTTAGCACCGATTTTTGATGCAGTGCAAATTAAATATTTAAACAAAATATTCGGTCATAGATTATCTTGGATTTGCTTAACTAGTAGTGCATTGATATTTCTTATATATATTTTCAGCTTTCTAGATCCTAGTACTAATCTAGTATTATTTGCTTTCACGGCTTTAATTATTTCTTTTTTTAGTGCTGCACAAGATACTATATTAAGTGCTTTAAGAACGGAAATAGTACCTAAAGAATCGCTTGGGTTTACTTCAGGAATATATATATTCGGTTATCGGGTCGGTATGCTTTTAGCCGGTTCTGGAGCTATTTATTTATCTATTTATTTAACATTTAATGAAATATATAAAATCTTTGCCGGTTTAGTATTTATTTATTTAATTTTATTGATTGTAGGAATTAAGTATTGTTATTTAAACGAGAACATACATATACAGATAATCAAGAATGATAAAAATAATCAAAATAAAAAAAACATAATAAATTTTATATATAATGCGTTAAAACCTATAGGTTCTGTTTATTTCATTATTCTTATATTAATTTTCCTAGTATTATATAGGTTACCGGATAACTTAATTAATGTTATGATTAATCCGTTTTTGCTTCATCTTGAGTATGATGCTTTTGAAATAGCAAGCGTTGGAAAGTTTTGTGGAGTTGTAGGAGCTATAATCGGTGGACTTGTCGGCGGGGTTATTATGAAACATAAAAATATATTAAATAGTATATTTTTATTTGGTATTATTCATGCTTTAGGACATATTTTGTTTATTTTTCTTGAAATAAACGGTAAAAATTCTTTATTATTATTTATTACGATAGGAATAGCAAGTATTACCGGCGGTATGACAATGACTGCTTATATCGCTTTTATTTCTGCACTCTGTCAAGGTAAATTTCGAGCTACTCAATATTCTTTTCTTTCATCGATGATGGGGATTTCGCGCTCAATTTTTCCTATAATTTCAGGCTATATGGTAGTAAATTTCGGTTGGCAAAATTTCTTTTTATTTACTACTATTATAACTATTCCGTCTTTATTAATTTTATTAAAAATAAAAACTAAATTACAATAACGAATGATATATATATTAAGTATAATATTTTTAATACCGTATTTTGCTATTTCTTCCATTATACCAAGTATTTTTATATTAAATCAAAGTGCAAAATATCGTAGCTTCAAAAAAGCTCTACCTAGTGTGATTGTTGCTTCGATTTCAATCATGATTTCTTCTTTATTTTTATGATTTGGTATATAGCAATACCTTTATTTACATGTTTATTTGTATATAGTTTTTATCATTGGCAATAATTGGTTATAATATTAGAAAATTAAATTGGGAGCAGTAACAATTTGGAGCATAGCTCTAGTATATAAAATGGCTATTTAAATGAATAATGATATATTAAGTGCTTTTTTACATGGCATCGTTTTAGCTCTCGGTTTAATAGTGCCGCTCGGAGTACAGAATATTTTTATATTCAATCAAGGAGCAACACAGCCAAAGTTTAGCAAGGCTTTACCTAGCATAATTGCAGCCTCAATATGTGATACTATGCTTATATGTATGGCAGTTCTTGGGATATCTTTGTTAATGCTTGAAATTTCTTGGTTAAAATTATCTATATTTATTGTTGGATTTATTTTCTTAATTTATATGGGATATAATACTTGGAATCAGCCGCCTATTGATCTTACAATGAATTCCGGGGCTTTTTCAGCTCAAAAACAAATTTTATTTGCTATATCGGTGTCAATATTAAATCCGCATGCAATTATGGATACGATTATAGTAATAGGTATTAGTGCTTTAAAGTATAGCGGTATTGCAAAAATTATATTTACCTTAACTTGCATACTTATATCTTGGATATGGTTTTTTTCTTTAGCAGTTGCAGGTTATAATATTAGAAAGCTAAATAAAAGTAGTACGATTTTAACTATAATTAATAAAATAGCTGCTATTATTATTTGGGCAGTTGCTTTTTATATTGGAGTACAAATATTGTATGAAATCGGTTTTATTAACTAGACATATTGAAGAAAATAATGAAACTATAAAGGAAATAAGTAAATATAATTTAGATTTACGTGATATTCATTGTCCTTTAATTAAATATAAAACTCTAGATTTTAATATCGATATTTTAGATAATTACTCACATATAATAATAACTAGTAAATATGCAGCAAGTATCTTAACCGGTCATAACTTAAAACAAGATATTTGGGTAGTAGGTAGTAAGTCAAAACGATTATTAGGCAAGAAAGTAATGTATACTGCTAAAAACGTGGAAGATTTGCTTAAGCATTTTCCTCCTGATTTATATGAGCAGACTATATATTTATCTTCAAATGAAATTACTAAAGATTTACCTAGCAAAATAGCTAGATATATCATTTATAATGTAGAATATTTGAATGAGCTGCCCGTATCTATTATAAAAGAATTTAAAAATAATATTGATTATATATTACTTTATTCTCAAAATAGTGCTAGGACTTTAGTAAAATTATTACTGCAAAATAATTTACTAGAGTACTTACAAGATAGTTTAGTTGTAGCCATAAGTTTGAAAGTTGCAAATATAGTTAGACCTTTTATAAAAAATGTGGTTTATTGTGATGATCAAAACCTTAACGATATAATCAAGTTATTATCTGAAAATGCACAAATTCGATAGTTTATTTAAAAGCAAAAACATCTTTTTTATAGCAATAGTAATATTTGTCTTATCTTCTTTTACTCTTTATCATAATAGATCCGATATTTTAAAACTGTTTAAAAGTGAAAATAAGGATTTAAGCCAAATTCCTGATCAAGTAGTAGAAAATAAAGAAAATACTACCCTGGAAGAAAAGGCAGCAGCTCCTCTATTATCTACCAAGTCGCTTTTAAATTACGTAAGTTCTTTAAAGTTTCCTGAAGCACCGACTAATGTAGTAGAACCAAAATTAGAAACTGTAGTCAATTCAGCTTCATTCGGATACAAGGCACAAGGAGCGAAGCCTATAACTAATAGGAGAGCGACGAGTGATGAGGTATGGGTATCACTTGACTATATTAATTACTTATTAAATGTAAATCTATTAGTATATAATTTCGTGCAAGATAAGGATTATAGTAAAGAACTAAGAATAGTAAAATCCCGCATGCTGCCTCAAGATATAAGGAATATTTTAAATAACTTAGAAGCATATAATAATTATCTTTTTTCTAAATCAAGTAGTACGGAAGTAATTTTTCCTACCAACCATAAGTGGCTGGAGAAGTTTATCAAAATTGAAAAAAAACCTTCTGCTATGATGATAAAAGAACAAGATAAACCTCTAATTTTAGAGAACTTAAACTATCTAATCGATTGTCTTTATTCAGAAAAATTTATACAGGAGTTTGTAAATAAAGATGTTTAGGTTATTATTAATATGTGCTACTTTTTTACTGCTTTATTTCGGGTTTACTTTTATAGAGAGCTTTGATTCAAAAGTTTTTATTAGTTTATATGATTATAATATAGAGACTACCTTGTTCTTTAGTCTTATTTTAGGCCTTTTATTACTAATTTCTTGTTTTATTGTCATTAGATTTCTAATATTAATTATCGATTTACCATCTAAAATACATAATATTTTTAGTAAACGAAAAATTAATCATGATAGATATGCTTTAATTTTAGCTTTTGCCGAATATATTATGAATAATAAAGCTAAATCTGCTTCTATTGCTCGCAAAAATTTATCTTCTGAAGATCTAACAGATTCACAAGAATTCCATAATTTAATCTTAGCCGTAACTGAAGAGGATGTAGATAGAAAAATTTCCTATTTTCAAAAACTTATTACATCTAAAGAATTTGTTTTTTACGGTAGCAAAAATCTAGCAAAACTTTATTATGATAAATCTTTTTATAAGAAAGCAGAAAATTACGCAACAAAGGCTTATAATTTCAATGAACTTGATCTTGACAATTTAATTACTTTAATGCGTTGTTATGCTAGAGTTTCTCTATGGACGAAATTTATTTTTATAACGAATAAGCTCGCAAAATTTCATAAACATGAGTCTATGCCGGAAATTGCTGAGTATTATTTATTAGCAGCGAAGCAAGAAGTAGAAAGTAATAATACGGCTAATGCTATAGATTATTTGGCAACGGCTGTAGATTTAAATTTTTATAACGACGCATTACTAGAATTTTACTTTAATTTAAATAATAAGCTTAATGTTAATAGAAAGATCAAAATATTAAAAGATGCTTTTCGTATTATCCCTTCTTTAAAATTAGTGCAGCTATTTAAAAAATTTACTTCTCTATCAGATAGACAAATTTATGAAGAATTAATTCAAGAGTTAGATGCTAAAAAAGATGAAATATTAATTTTAGCAATAGAAGCTTATTTAGAATTGTAGACATTGTGATATAGATTCTTTTATGTTATTCCCACGAGGTATTGTTGCGTGGTGATAAAAAAATTCTGTAAATCAGAATTTTTACTGGATTGCTTCGTCAATTGCTACGCAATTTCCTCGCTATGACGACTTGGGTACCTGCAACAATGCCTGCTCGCAATGACGGATAAGCCGAACCACACAACAAAAACTAATATAAAAATAATTTCTTTGGGTGCTTACTAATTTCTTCATTTACATTATTATTATGGTGATGATAATTAGATTGAATTGTTATTAAATAAGCATTTATTGCTTTAGAAAATTCTTCAGTTTTATAACGAAAGAAATGGTCAGCTCCATTGATAATTTTATAATCAACTTTAATATGGGATTGTTGCTTAGATAATCTATTTGCTAGGTCTTTTACATCATCTGCCGATACTATACTATCATTATCTCCCTGTAATATAAACCCTGGAATAGGACAAGGTGAGAGGAATGAGAAGTCATATTTATGAATTGTATTAACCGGCGGTGAAATAGCAATAAAATGATTTATTTCCGGACGTCGCATTACAAGTTGCATAGCTATCCATGCTCCGAAAGAAAATCCTAATATCAGATTAGACTGAGCATTTGGGTTATTCTGCTGTAACCAGTCGAGAGCTGCCCCCGCATCAACCACTTCACCAACTCCGTTATCAAATTTACCTTGTGATCCCCCTACTCCTCTAAAATTAATACGTAAGACGGTATAACCGTTATCTGCTAAAATTTTATAGGCATTATAAACTACTTTATTATTCATATTACCCTCATATAAAGGATGAGGATGAAGCACTAATGCAATAGGGGCATTAGGCGCGGTAGCTTTTGCATATCTTCCTTCAATTCGTCCTTCCGGGCCGTTAAAATAAATTTGTGGCATAATTATTCATAATATTTAATTTGTTCGATATGATATTTTACCACTTTTTCTTATTAGTGCAACTATTCTGAATTAAAATATGAGTGTATTGACGCATGCCGCCATATATACTAAAATGTAGTCAAATCAGTTGGATGTAATTACAAGAGCGAGAAGTGCAGCTTATAGATAATAGGAGAGCGACGAGAGACGATGTAAGTGAATTCAAATCATTTGACTATAGCGGATAATAATAACTGAATGGAGCTATATTATGCAGTAGATATTAGATTACGCGTTTCATAAACTTGAAGCAGCAGAAATATTTAAGCAAATGGGGATGACTATGTCAGAAGCCATGATGATATTTTTCTAACTCAATGTATAAATAGCGGCGGTTTGCCTTTCAAACCACATATTAAGATTCCTAATGACAAGACTATAAAAACTTTTGAGACAGATCAGCAAATTGGTTTAACTATCTCAAATAATACAAAAGAAATATTTAATAAGTTAGGCACCTAATTTGTATCATCATTACAAACGACTAAAAACCTTGTTGTACGACTTCTATGTCATTCCCGCGAAAGTGGGAGTCTAGAAAGGATCACCTTAATACTAGTATAAAAATTACAGATTATTGACAAAATAAACCTAAAAAAACAAGTTTTTTATAGGTTTTGCTGGATTCCCGGTTTCGCGGGAATGACATATAAAGATTATCTAAGAAAATACTGCTCGCTCCACTGCATCTACGCTATGTTGCACTAAATCCTTAGCAATTTCTTTAGTAATCATCTTTTTTAGACCGTTTTTAAGTTCTTGTCTAACACATCCAAGCATTTGCGGTTCTGCTACAATAATCAATTCCTTATATTTAGCTTGATCAGCAGTAGTTACTTTCTCTAAATGTTTAATAACGCTCCTTGCTGCTTCTTTATGTGCTATATCTTTTAGCGAAGTATGCGGCTCAAACAACGAAGCCGGTGTAGATTTATTTTGATAAAGGCTTTGTCTTTTTTCTCTATGGTGGTGATGCTCCTCTAAATCCAAAGATAATTTTAAAGGTGTATTAGTAGTAATTTTAACTCCTTGAGCGTCGTAAAGCATCATTTGCTTACTATCGATAACCGCAATTAATTTTAACGCTGTTGTCCTTACCATAAATACCTCCATAAGAACTAAGTTGTAATTTTATGATAATACTAATTATTTTTAAAACCTAATATTAATTTAATAATTTTTGCTTTTCACTGTTAATAATTTGCTCAACCTTGTCATTAAGTATACGTACGTCTGTTTGCTCTATTTCTTCTTTTTCTATTACACCTATAATCTTTATCTTTATAGTTCCAGGTTGCTTAAACCAAAAACCTCTAGGCCAAAATAAACCGGCATTATGAGCTATCATCACAATTGGAACTTTAGTAATTGAAGCAAGCTTTACGGCACTTGGTTTAAATTTTACCGTTCTATCAGGCGGAACTTTAGTTGATTCCGGAAATATTATTAACCATAATCCTTCTTTTATTTTTTCCTGACCTTCTCTTAAAATCTGAGCAACCGAGCTATTAGTACCACGGTCAACCGCAATAGGTTTAACCATCCGAAGTCCCCAACCAAGCAGGGGTATATTAAATAATTCACGCTTTAATACCCAAGAATGTTTAGGAATAATCAGTTGCATAAACATTTGATCCCAAAAGGATTGGTGATTAGACACGACGATTGAACTAGTCTTCGGTAATTTCTCAAGCCCCTCTACTTCATATTTTAAACCGCAACAAATTTTTGCAAGCCACACAAAAGCATAAGAAAAGATAATGGCAATTCTATATCTTATTTGATAGTTGACATTGAAAAATGTTACGGGTATGTAACATATAAGAAAAAAAATAAATGTAAATAACGATAATAATCCGTAAAATGATAAAATTCTTAAACGCCACAGCATAATTATTAAGATAATGATATTAATTAAAATGGTATTTATAACATAATTTTACAATGAGTAAAATAAAAAGGTATTAAATGAAAAAAACTGTTCTTTCCGGTGTGCAAGCAACCGGTTCTTTACATCTCGGTAACTATCTTGGTGCAATTAAAAACTGGGTTAAAATGCAGGATGAATATAATTGTTTTTTCTTCTTAGCAGATTTACATGCTATCACAGTTGATATTAAGCCATCAGAACTTAACAATTCAATTATGGAGGTGCTTGCTGTTTATTTAGCAGCAGGGCTTAACCCCGACAAAGTAACGATTTTTGCCCAAAGTATGGTGAAAGAGCATACTGAACTTGCTTGGCTACTAAATTGCGTTACACCGCTTGGATGGTTAAAGCGCATGACGCAATTTAAAGATAAAGCAGGTAGCGATCAAGAAAAGGCTTGTCTTGGGTTATTTTCCTATCCGGTACTTATGGCAGCGGATATCTTAATATATAAAGCCGATATAGTGCCTGTAGGTGAGGATCAGAAGCAGCATTTAGAGCTAACAAGAGATATTGCAGGGGTAATAAATAGAAAATTTAACAAAGAAATTCTAAAAGTTCCTGAGGTTTTAATTAGTGAAACAGGCACAAGAATCATGAGCTTACGGGATGGATTAAAGAAAATGAGTAAATCTGATATTTCGGATTTTTCCCGTATCAATTTAAAAGACGATAACGATCTTATTCATCAAAAAATAAAAAAAGCCAAAACCGATCATTTAAGTTTTGTTAGCTATGATCAAGAAACAAGACCGGAAATTAGTAATTTATTAGATATTTATAGCAGTTTATCCGAAGAAAGCTTGGAAAAAATAATCGGTAATTATCAAAACCAAGGTTTCGCAAAATTTAAAGAAGATTTGGCAGAAATTATTATTACAAATCTACAACCGATACGTGATAAATATTTAGAATTAATGAATGATAAAGAATATTTATTAAAAATACTGCACAAAGGAGCAGAAAAAGCAAGAATTAGAGCTTCTGAAACGGTTAATGAAGTGAAAGAACAATTCGGCTTTGTAATTTAGATGCATATATTGCAAGATTTCCCTTGAAATATATAATATTATTTGGTATGAATCTTCTTGGATAGGTGGCCGAGTGGTTTAAGGCACTAGTCTTGAAAACTGGCGTACGGGTAACCGTACCGTGGGTTCGAATCCCACCCTATCCGCCAGCTCAGTTTATAGTATAATACCCTTTTATTTGCTTTATAGTGTTTAGTATATTTATCTAGTAACATCCTAATCATTTTTTGATAAGGCACATGTGCAGTTGTTGCTTCTGATTTAAAAAATTCTACGCTCTCTTTACTTAAAGAAATGGTTACTTTTACTGAATCATCTTTTAATAAAAGTTCTCTAGGATATGGTAAGAAATCTTTTACTATTTTTACTTCCCCTATTTCCCCATCAGTGTATTTTATTCTCTTGCTCATAAATTCTCTTGCCTTTACGCCAGTATCCTGCTCCAAAAATTCTTATATGATTACCTCGGAACATAAAACGGACTGTTAAATATTACCATCAACTTTACCTAAACAAAAATATCTTTTTTCTGTAACACTATATGGTCTACATCTTGAAGGCTTATCCTTTTGATATCTAGAAAAGCTTTTTGAGCTTCATACAAGCTTACGTTATGCTACCAATATTAAGTTTATTTTTTTCTTCATCCCATTCAAAAGAAGAATGCATTTTTAGCCTTTCATCGATTAATTTAATAATACTTAGCTCTATACTAAATGTCCATATATGTAATTTAAAATCACTATCTTTACTAAATTCTAATAGACCTTCTAAATGATTTTTTTGTATAGAAGAAGCAATTTTAACTTCAAATGCATCATTATTTTGAAATATAAAATCAACCTCATATCCTTCTTTAGTACGCCAATAAAATAATTCATCTCTTTTGTCGTTTAAATATTTATAAGCTATTAATTCTAAGAATACATAATGCTCAAAAGATTTACCAGCATCAAACCCTGTCATTTCCTGATATTCATATTGCCTTAGGTAATTTGCTAAGTGTGGTATCAAAAAGGTAAAATTTAGGCATTTCCGTAATAATTTGCCTTTTACTAAGTGATCTATACGGATAAAGATGATATCCTAAATACATATCTTCTAATATTTCAAGATATGTTCTAACGGTTTTTGCATCAACACCGCAATCTCTTGCTATATTACTATAATTTATCATCTCATCGTTTGAAATGCCTATAATCTCTAGAAACCTTGCAAGTGCTTCGCGTTTTCTTAAATTTGCTTCACAAACTGTACTTCAGGTAAAATATAGTCATATAAATAGGACGCAAGATATTTATGAATCTTTTTTGATGCAATATAATGATCAGGTATTAGTCCATGATTAAAAATTTTATGCCAATCAAGCTCTTTTATCTCAGAATAGCATAGAGCAGCAAAAACATATATCTCCAAACTCTTCTGCCAAGTAAATTGCTACCTGTTGATTTTAAGCGCCTAGTACTGGAGCCGCAAAGGATAAATTGTAAAGATTTATTAGATTCTATTAAATAATGAACCTTATCTAACAGTAAGGGAATTTTTTGTACCTCATCAATAATAATAGTTGAGATGCCGTCTTTTGACTTAAACTCTTCTCTTAAACGTTCAGGATTTTGAAAGTAAACTTTATAGATATCAGCTTGTAATAAATCTATATATATCCGGAAAACGTTGTTTCAGATATGTTGACTTACCAGTTTTACGTGCTTCCCACAAAAAACAGGACTGTCCTTATAATATCTTGCAAATTTAGATATTTTAGGAGTATATTCCCTAAATATCTATTTATCTAGTTGATTTAAGAGGTTATCTGTAAATAAATTGTAATTAGCAAGTAAAGAGCTTTTTTAGCAAAAATTGATAAGATTTTTGATAGGGTGTTATTCATAATCGATTAAAATTATTTACAGATAGCTTCCAACATCATTTTAGCGGCTTTTATGCCTGCTTCTGTTGAAGTTTTTATATTGGTAGTTTCGGTATGGAAAGTTATTTTACTGCCATCAAGGTTACCGAGCATAAAATTGGTTTGTATATTAGACATCTTCCCAAACTCTACTTCTAGGGGTAATTTGTACGTCAATCCGGTACTCGCATCTATGCAATTGCTTTTGTACGCTGCGGTGGCAAGTGCTTCTGTGTTTCCTTCAAATACCTCCCTATAAGCGAGTTTGGAAAGATGTCTAGGATTTGCATCTAGATATTGTGAATAAGCAGCAATCGGGGTGCGGCAATTAGCATCTAGATACTCTAAAAATGCTCTTTCGGGTTTTATGAGTTCAAAAGTGGGAAGATGATTAATTTGGTTGCATATCTCAAGCATAGCATTATCATCTTTTCTAATCTCAACTGCAATGACTCCCTGCCCTATACACGGTAACATCTGTGAATACTCTATCAAATGGCAATACTCCGGATTAAACACCTCTAACCTTTTAAGACCTGTATATGCTAAAATTGTTGCGTCAACTTCGCCGGTCATTAGCTTTTTTATTCTTGAATCAACATTCCCTCTAAAAACCGTTACCTTTAAATCCGGTCTTATTTTTTGGATAAATGCTTTTCTTCGTACTGCCGAGCTACCTATTACGGCATTTTGCGGCAGCTCTTCTATAGATTTATATTTTAGACAAACAAAAACATCTCTGGGGTCTTCACGCTCTAAAACAGCAGCTATTACTAGCGGTTCAGGTATTCTACCCGGTACATCTTTTAAAGAATGAACAGCTAAGTCAATTTTTTTATCAAGCAAGGCTTGCTCTATTTCCTTTAAAAATAAAGCTTTACCGCCTATATCGTATAATGGTTTATTTTGGATTAAATCCCCGCTAGTAATAATCGGCACTATTTCACAATTGATATCAGGAAAAAATTGTTTGATTTGTTGAATAACTAAATTAGTGTGTATTAAAGCAAGTGGACTTTTTCTTGTACCTATTCTGATAGAATTTGTCATTTGTTTTCTACTATTTCAAAAGGGCTAGTAAAACTTAAAACATTACTGTTTATAATTACTTCATGATTCATAATAACTGGATGATTTACTTCTCCATGCCCTATGCCTACTGCTTTATAAGTGCCAATATTTTGAATATGATTTAAACAAAAACTTTTTATAGCTTGTTCTACAAACTCATCTCCTTTAGTAAAATCACCAAAGATTATTGCCTTTATGCATTCAAATATACCGGTATTTTTTAATTGAACTAGATTACGATGTACGGCATAGGCTTTTTCATTAACGTCTTCAAGCAATAGAATTTTATTGTCATCTCCGTGAAAACGGGGATCCAGTATTATTTTTTCTGGATTCCCGCTTCTGCGGGAATGACCTAAAGAAGCATAGGAATGAGAATGAATTTGCACACCAGTACTAATCAATTTAGTTAAAACCGTTAAATTCCCGCCTGTTATTGTACCTGTTATATTTTCCTCACTAATTTTCTTTATAGGTATAAGTTGTATTTCACTCTTTTCTCCTTTAAGAACATTTATTATAGGCATAATATCCTGATTGGTAGGCGGTAGTAACGAAGTTAACACTGAACCGTGAATAGTTGGGATATTATAATGGTTATTTAGTAATAAATGCAAAACGGTAATATCGCTATAGCCTATCAGGACTTTATCCCCTTTTTGTTCTATATTAAAACAATCTTCTACAAATTCACTGCATCCATATCCGCTGCGAAAAGCCCAAATTATTTTAACCTGTTCATTTTCCATAGCTTCTTTAAACATTCTCAACCTTTCCTCTTTAGAAGCAGCGAAAAAAGGCAATGCATCACCTGAAAAAATCTTATCATCTACTAAAGTTTTAAAACCATGCAACGCTAGTATTTTAATAGCTTCCTTTAATTTATCTTGTGCATCTAGACAGCTTGATGCCGGTGCTATTATTGATATAAAATCTCGTTGTTTATTAAAAATAATTTTTTTCATAATAATGTCATACCGTGGCCCTGCCACGGTATCCGATAAAAATGTTAAAAAATGCGTGTTATAAGTTGTTTTTTGGATACCGTGGCGGGGCACGGTATGACAGCAAACAGTACTGTATTCCTGTGATCAACGGAATGACATTTTCAATTACAAAGGCATCGTAAAAATCAAAGTAGTCTTTCCCTGTTTATCGTTTTCACTCCTCTACCTCCTGCCGTACGTGTTTTAGAGCTTACGACAAATACACCGAATATACTTTGCAATTCCTCTTTCAATACTCCTATTCCATCGTCTTTTATACTATAAAACAAGATATTATTTTCTTGCATGTGTAGATCAATTTTTATTATTCCCTCACTACAATAGCTGATAGCATTTATTATTAGATTATCGAATGTGTGTTTAATATAATGAGGATCACAGTTAAAATTGAAAAGAATATAATTATATTCTTTTCAATATCAGATACAAAATTTAAGATTTTGCTGTTTAGATATAATTTTTTACATATTTTAATCCTTTCATGTAGCAATTCGCTTAAGTTTATATCTTTTTTATTGAGTTCATCATTAAGACTGGATAATTTTGAAAAATCTAGAATATTATTTATCAAGCTATTTAATTTAATAGAGCTTTTAGCTATAATCTCTACTGCATTGCGATGCTGATCTTCATTAAATTTATCATAATTAGCTCATAAGGTTTCACCAAAGCTAATAATACCGGTTAGCGGCGTATTGATTTCATGGTTTATATTACGTAAGAACTCATGTTTCAAATCAAGTAACTTCTCTAATTCCTGCTCTCTATAATTAACTCTATTACATAAAGGAGTATTTTTTAGGTTAACTAATTTTTCTTGCTCCTGCCTTGGTTTTAAGCATACTATTAAAATTAAAAGGCTACTAAATAAGGTTAGAAATATACTACTTTAAATTGAAAATTATCTATGCTAATTAATAACTTCTCATCCATAAAATATTTATAAAACTCTATACTAGCAAACGTAACGGTCATAAGTAGTAAAGTAGCTTGCCACCTGAATATCGTTGCAATTATAAGTAAGTTAATTATCGAACACATTAATTGCAATTGATCAAAACTACTTGATATAACAAGTAAACTACCGAAAAATATTAATATAACGAAAGTAGCCACAAACCAAGATAAAGATATAATATAATTCTTTTGAAACTTTAAAGACCATAAAGGATAAGTAATTAATATTGCAGCAGTTATAAGTGTGGTATGGTAAATAATATTATATATCTCCAAACGGTTCATTATTCTGCTACCTGATGTGGTATATAAAGATGAGAACATCGATATTAAAATAAATATACCGACATAACTATAAGTAATTTCTTGATTTGGTAGGATACTTTCCCAATATTTAAAGATGTTAAAATTCTTAAGATCACGAAATAAAGTCAAACCTTTTCTTTCGCTCTCTTGCCTGATTATTTTAACGGTTAGCGGCTCTTTTAAAGAACTAAACCCTCCGGGTTGCTTTAAAATATAATGGCTTCCAAGGAAAAAGAGTAAATTTACAATAGTTGCGGGTAGTATCGGATAAATACCTAGAACTGCTCTTAAAGAAAATATTTGCCACAATATAATAGTTAATATTGCAGTAATCATACCGATAAAAAAACTTTTGGCACTTGATTTACCGTATATTAACAAAATTAACGTCAAAGTGATTAGCGGTAAATAGATGCTAGTCAATAATAAAAATAGATTTATTAAATCTTTAGTGTAGAGCGATATAATAAAACCTATTAATCCTATAGTAATTGCGGTTATATAATTATAATTTAATGAAGCTTTTTTAATGATGTCATTAGTAAAAGTTACCACTGCAACGTTAATATAAGAGTTCGTACTTGCGATTATCATTGCCATAATAACGCCGACTATTAACCCCTTAAATCCTATATAACTTTTAATGATCCGTAAAAACAATTCATTGGTGTTAACTACCGGATCTTGAGACAATAATAATATTGCAATCCAAATGAATAAAACAGATAAAAAAAGACAAATAACTGCCGAAATAAAAAATGTTCGTGATATTTGCCTTGTGTCTTTTGCCATCAATATTCTTTGAAAAATTGAAGGACCAAGTGACGGAATCACAAAATATATAAAAATATTTAAAGAAATCCAAAATTTAGGACTAGTATAGTGAAACAATCCTTGTAAATCAGTAAGACGAGTTTGTACATTTGAGTCTATAACTATATGCGGATCGCTAAAAACATTCCATACGACAATTCCTATTACTGGAATAATTGCACTATAAGTAAAAAACTGTACGGCTTCGGTAAAAGTAACCGATTTTACACCGCCAAAAGCAGAATAGCTTATTATTACAGTGGCAATACATAAATCTATGTAAAAATTTGAAATGTTAAAGAATAGCTGTAATATTAAACTTGCTACGTGGAATTGCATGGCAATCCTACCTATAGACATTAATATACTAACTATCGACGTAAGAATACGAACTTTGTTACCATACGCTTCCCCTATTATTTCTGCTGCCGATAAGCTACCCCAAAAATTCTCAAAACGAGGAGCTATAAAGTCACTAATTAATAACCAACTAACAACGCTACCGAATATACTAGGTAATAAGTACAATAATCCATCCGGATATATTCTTGAATTATCGATTAAAAAAGTACTAGTACCGATCCAAGTAGCAATAAGAGTTGTGACTATTGTACCTGTAGAAAAATTCCTTGTTCCTATCGCATATTCGCAAATATTTTTTATATTTAGAAGTCCAACTAGCAAATTAATCGCTAAAAAGCTAGTAAAAATAAGGAGATCTATATTTGGCATAGAGTGAAGTTATAGGGATTTTCTATGCAAATAATAATAAAGATAAAAAAAGAAACAAACAATATTTTTGTGGAGTTAAAAAAGTATGTCATTCCTACGAATACACATGGGTGTCATAAGACTCGATGTCATTCCCGCGTAGGCGGGAATCCAGTACTTCAAAACTTTTTAAAAGATTTTTTTAAAGCTCGCTTTATGCTGAAATTCCTGCTTCTGCAGGCATTAAACGAGCCATGCAATAAGGCCGCTTTTAGCTAGGAATGACATACAAGACTCATTTTTATTCATAAAGATTAAACTTCTACTGCCCTGACCTAATGATGCTACAGTATAATCGTTATTATACCAAGTTGTGTACTCATCAAGTGCATTATGACAATCATTGTCATCAACTATAGCTGTTTTTTGCTCTTCTAATACATCTGCTGCAGTGTTTATTACCTACCATCTTGATACTTGGACCAAACGGCGGCTTGTTTTCTTTATTTAATAATACTTTTAGAGTTGGCAGTTTTGGGTTGCTAGCATTATACTTTTGAATTGTTTAAAAATAATCTATGGCTAGGAGTAGCTGTATCTTGAGTACAGTGAAGATTTACATTACCGCCATTTTTTATTAAAGTTTCTACGATTTTAGTAGCGTTATAATCGCTATACCAATCAAGTGGTGTTTTACCACTCTTATCATAGAACTTTACATCAAGTTTTGTATGCATATTTTTATGCATTTTTCTAAGAATGCGGCTCCAAATTCACCGAACCATGCTATTGCATTAGAATTCAATTGATCCATAATGTTAGGATTAAATCCTTGCTGTTTTACTATTTTTTCTATTATAGGCTCAGCTAAAGATTTCAGTTCTTTAAAATTGTTGATTAACAATGTTTTTTCTTGACCGGATGTTTTTGCAATATCTTGTTTAATAGAGTCAGGGATGAGGATCATTTTGTTTAATATCTGTACAGCAATATTTTCTAAAACATTTTTAACATTCTGATCTTATTGTTGAGGTATGAAACTACAAAGAGCTTCAAAAATATTAAGTTTGTTGTTAACATTAGTTCTGTTTAATATAGCCGGTATTAATTGTATGTTTCCTGAAGTTAATAATTGAAAAGGTGTATACATAAAAGTCTCCAATTTATATTAATTTTTTATAAAAAATACCATGAAATATGGTTTGTGTCTTTTGCATCTACTTATAATTATTAAAAAATTAACTATTATTTAATACCAAGGTGCGAGAGATAAGTTGATTTTAATCCCTTTAACGGTAACATCAGCTTCTTTATCGGCAAGATATTTTTCTTCTCTGATTAAGGCGATTGCTTTATTGTGATAACTTGAGCATATTACGCCGATTTTATTGTTATCTGCGAGTATTTCTTCATCTTTAACTAATGAAGATAAATCTTCATCTGCTGTAATTTTATATATCTTTCTTCTTATAACTCCTTGATATTTAGCCCTTGAAATCAGTTCCTGCCCGACATAACAACCTTTATCAAAACTAATTGCATTTAACTCCTCAGCACCATACATATTTGGAATAGATTTATCTGTGATTAAATCTTCCACACCATCTATTATTGCAAAATTATATTTATCTTCTAGGTATATTGGATTCCCGTTTTCGCGGGGAGATGTTGTTGAGGGGGGCGGTTCCCCCTCTGTCACCCTGTGGCTTGACCACGGGGTCCAGTCTTTTTTAATTATTGTCTGGATACCGCACAGCGGTATGACATCGAGCTTATTTAGTGAGCGGAAACCAAGCTTAGCATAACGAGGATCACGAACCGTAATTAGCGAGTCTATATCTAATTTTTGAAGTGAGTAGATAACTTTATATTCGTCACTACAATCTATTACTTGTATTTTTGAGCGAAATTTATAGAAGTTTAAATACTCTATCAAAGCAGCTTTATTACTTTTATCAATATCAAGGTAAATTTCCTCAGGGTTATGAACATACACGAAAAAATCAAATAAATATCTTCCTTGATTATTAAGCAAATAAGTATAGCAATAATTATAGTCAATTGATTTGGACTCGCCTACTGCGTTACTCGTCGTCTCGCCTATTATTATAGGCTTCGCTCCTCGCTCCTTGTATCCGAATTCAACTGAATTGACTATACTCTTACAAATATCGTTAGTAATGAGATTTTGTAGGAACTTTACGGAATCGAAACCTATTATTTTGATAACTTCTCTATTACTTAATATTTCATACATAATTATAATATTATTGACTTTATAGGTTCCTAACTACTATACTCTAAATTTATATAAATTAAACTTAATAATCATGAGATGTTCATCTTACTGTACTTCTTCCGAATATAAGATGAGTGATCTAGTTACTAATTTAAAAAAGATTGGTCTTGAACCTCAACATTTTGATGATGTTTTATATATTCGGAAAGAGATAAATAAAGATTCTGATTTTATAGAGATATTTTTCTTTCCGTTTGGTTGTGTAACTATTTGGGGCGGCGATGAAATTCAAGAAAAAATAGTTTTAAGCGATACTGATTTAGTACCAGTAAATAAGCTTAAAGAGCTGGTATCCGATTATATTTATTTTGAATATAATACGGAAGTCAAGAAAACATTTATTGATGAAGAAAAAAATAAAATAATCTTAGCAGATAAATCAGTTTTTGTTAAACTTTCTATTTCCCATGCTCTTGCACAATCGGTTAAACTTAGCGTTCTTGAGCAATCTGTTAGTAACTTGATTGTTCAGACAACCCCTATACAACAGGAACTAGCTAGAACCGGTAGCGTATCGCTTTCTAAAAAGGAGATATTACAGCAAATAGGTATATTATTTAACGAGCGTTATTCAATCAGTTTGCATAGCGATATATTCGATACTCCAGAATTTTTTTGGCGTCGTCCGAGTTATGAGCCTCTATATCTCATGACAGCAGAGTTTCAAGACATAGAAATACGGCAAAATATAATGAATCATCGTCTTAATATGATTCACGAGCTTTTAGACATTCTTTCAAACGATCTTAATTATAAACATTCCACCAAACTTGAGTGGATTATTATTATTTTAATCGGTCTTGAAGTGGTTCTGTCGTTATCTCATACTAATCTTTTCTTAAAAATTATCGGAGCTTTATAAATAGCTTCTATGCAAATTATCGATAATCAAAAAACATTAGAAGAATTTTGTAACCGGTTAGCAAATAAGGCATGCTTAAGCATAGATACGGAATTTGAGCGTCGCTATACTTATTATGCTCAGCTTAGTATAATTCAAGTTAAAGCAGAAGAATATTGCGGAATAATTGATGCATTAAGCAATTTAGATCTGAATATTTTTAATAAGCTGCTTGCAGATAATAATATTACTAAAATATTTCATGCTCCTCGTGAAGATTTAGAGATTTTCTATAATTTATTTAAAACACTACCTGTTAATGTTTTTGATATACAAATTGCAGCAAATATTTGCGGATTCGGTAAACAGCTAAGCTATGATGACCTTTGCTATAAGCTAATCGGTATTATTATCGATAAAACCTACCAAAAATCTAATTGGCTAAAACGCCCTATTACTAGTGATATGTTAAATTATGCAATGTTAGACGTGGAGTATTTGTATAAGATATATAAAGAGTTAAATAATATAATTGTTAGAAATAATTTAACTAATAAATATCAAACTACTCTTAGTGCTTTAT
This sequence comes from Rickettsia sp. Tenjiku01, assembly GCF_001653015.1. Lineage (NCBI taxonomy): Bacteria > Pseudomonadati > Pseudomonadota > Alphaproteobacteria > Rickettsiales > Rickettsiaceae > Rickettsia > Rickettsia sp. Tenjiku01. The sequence continues at coordinate 94,003 of NZ_BCMR01000008.1, read as the reverse complement.
TAGATGTTAGAAATTATAAGGTTGAGCCGAAAGATGCTTGGAAAAAAATAAAATATGGAAGTGATGATAAGAGTTTTAATCACAAAATTCAAATGCTTGCAGCTTATCGTGAAGAGAATGCACAAACTATAAATATTCCTCGTAAGCATTTTATTTTAGATGAAGATTTAATAAAGCTTAGTAAATACCCGCCATTGAATCACAAGGATTTTAAAAATCTAAATTTAAAAAGCAAATATTTACACAAACAAAAATATAAAGATGAAATAATAAGTTTGTGTCATAACTTATAAGAAAAAAGCTATAAATCGAATAACTTGTAGCCTATTATGAATAGAAAAAAATTAGCCAACTAATGTAACTTGTATCTCACTATCTTGTACTACTTTGACATATTCGTTGTATACATCATCAGGCAAGTTACTAAATGCCTGGGCTATGATAAGTGTCCCTACTCCTACTAATGCTAATTGAAAGCAAATAGCTCCAGTCTGAGTATCGCCGGATATTTGTCCTGTTTCTAGCCAATCTCCAACTGCTTGTGCAAAAAAAGCAAAAGGTACACCGATCAATACGACAATTTTTTTATTATATCAACCATTTTACCCTAAGTTGATTTTTATCAAAAAAATATAAATTAATATTTTATACAATAAAAAAGTTAAGGTTATTATACCGAAATCATAAATTTAAGCTTACAATCATGAGATTCAATCAGAAAATTATCTATTAATTGTTCTTTTAAACAAACTCCGGCGGTTAATATATTTCGGTTATTATTAAGATATCGGTCAAAATGTCCTTGGCCGTATCCAAGTCTATAACCCTCCTTACTAAACGCAAGTCCTGGGATAATAACTAACTCAGGAATAAAAAAATCATTATTTATAGGTTCATAGGTTTTAAAAGCCCCTAAAGCCAATTGATCGTTATAATGATAAGAACAATATTTTATCTCATTTTTTATGATTTTCGGTAGGAAGAATCTTATTTCAGGATGTAAGTTTGTTATTTCAAGTAAGTTAATTTCGTATTTTAGAGGAAAGTAAAGTCCTACTGTCTTTACTTTTAACTCCTGTAATAACCAGCTAATTTTATTGATTAGAGAGTTTTTGACTAAATCGGAATTAATCTTATCTTGGTTTTTTATTAAAAATTCTTTGAAATAAAGACGCAGCTCTTGTTTGGTCATAAATATCCTTAAATTCGTCATTGCGAGCGACTGAAGGCCTTGTGGTATGGCTCACTTCATCTCTGTCATCCCACGACTTGTTCGTGGGATCTAGTTAAAAATACTAATAATATTAGTATATTGAGTGGTTTTACTAGATACCGTGGTCAAGCCACGGTATGACACACCGAACTGGTTTTTCAAGCCATGCAACAACGCCGCGACTGAAAGGAGCGTGGCAATCTCATAAAGCAGGACGCTTGAGATTGCTTTGTTAAAACTTACAGTTTTTCCTTGCAATGACGTAGAAATATATCACATATTAATAGTCCTCTTATCTACACTAAGTGCTGCCTCTTTTATAGCCTCGCTTAAAGTTGGGTGAGCGTGGCAGGTTCTTGCTATATCTTCTGAAGCTGCTCCGAATTCCATATAAGCCGTAAGCGCGGCAATTAATGTACCTGCATCAGCTCCTATAATATGAGCTCCTAAAACCCTATCGGTTTTACTATCGGCAAGGATCTTAACCATACCTTCCGTACTACCGATTGCTCTTGCTCTACTATTTGCTAAAAACGGAAACTTACCGACTTTATAATTAATGCCTTTTTCTTTTAGCTGTTCTTCCGTTTCACCGACGCTTGCTACTTCAGGATAAGTATATATTACGCTTGGAATTAAGTTATAGTTAACATGTCCTGCCTGCCCTGCCATAATTTCTACGGCAGCTACAGCCTCTTCCTCGGCTTTATGAGCAAGCATAGCTCCTTTTACCACATCACCGACTGCATAAATATTTGCAATTGCTGTTTGGAACCGGTCATTAATCTCAATGCTACCTTGCTTATCCGTAATAATACCGACAGACTCAAGTCCTAGATTTTGCGTATAGGCTTTTCTGCCTACCGCCATCAACACAACATCGCTTGTTACTACTGAACTCTTACCGTCCTCCTCTATTGTCAGATTTACTTTTCCTGACTTTACTTCAGCAGATAGCACTTTAGTATTCAGTTTAAACTCTATACCTTGTTTTTGCTGTAGTTTCATAAATTGTGTAGCAATTTCTTTATCAAGCATAGGTACAATGCTCGGTGCATACTCAATAACCGTTACTTTAGCTCCCAAACGACGCCAAACTGAACCAAGTTCTAAGCCTATATACCCTCCGCCGACTACTATTAAGTTCTCAGGTACTTTAGAAAGTTTCAAAGCACCGGTAGATGAAACAATAAATTCTTCGTCTATTTTGATATTCGGTATTTCTATGACGCTGGAACCTGTAGTAATTAGGATATTTTTGGCTTTAATTTGCTCTTTATTTATTTCAACGATATTACTAGAGCTAATTTTAGCTTCACCTTTTATCCTAGTAACTTTGTTTTTGACAAAGAGACTTTCTATACCTTTTGTAAGATCAAGCACTACTTTATCTTTATTAGCTAGCATTTTTTGTAAGTCTAGTTTTACATCCGCAGTAATACCTATATTCTCAAAATGTTTTAGAGCTGCTTCATATTTTTCGGAAGAATTAAGTAAAGCTTTCGATGGTATGCATCCTATATTTAAACAAGTGCCGCCAAGAGTATCGCTTTTCTCAATACACGCTACTTTCATACCAAGTTGAGCAGCCCTAATACTGCCTGTATAACCGGCTGGACCGCTCCCTATTACCACTAAATCAAATTCTTGCATATTTTGTTTGACCTTAATAAATTGTTGGATCGTCATTGCAAGCAGCCATAGGCTGCGTGGCAATCTTGTCAAATATCCTGAGATTGCTTTTGTCAATTACTTACATAATTTCCTCGCAATGATGTAATACTGCTAAAAATACACCACTATCACCTTTATAACAACTTTAATCTTATACTATTCTTATTTGGTGAAGCAATAAAACTAATTAAATTAATATTATCTTCAAAGCCGTTTGTATAATTTTGTAGTAAAGAAAACATCTTTTTAGAAATAGCATAATTATGACTAGCATTTAGTGAATTTGCCTCACCTATATTTTTTATTTCTCTCATTAAAGCTAAAGGATTATCAAATTTTAGCTCTATATTTTCATAGTCAACAATTACTTCGGCAAATCTTGCTTGCGAAAATAAAATCGGAACATGATCAAAATGAATAAAAGGAGCAATATGAGGAGAGTGTTTAAAATCACTTGCTATTTCGGCATCTATTAAGGATTTACGTAAATTCTTTAAGCTATTTCCTCCGACAAAATTACCGATAAAAATACCGTCAGACTTTAAAAAAATTCTTATATTAGATAAAAAGCGTTGTACATCATTTATCCAGTGTAACCCTAATGAATAAATAATTAAATCAAAAGAGTCTTTTGGCAATGCTAAATCTTCATCATCGATTAATAATTTATGATTATGCTCAAAAGAATCAAGCAATAAAGGTGACATATCTGTTACGGTAATATCGGCACTTCGATAAGCATTTTTTAGTAAGCTCGTAAGATAACCGCATTTAGCCGATATTTCTAGAATATCCGAAAAATCCTGATCAATCATCCCTAATCGACTTATTATATCATTAGCTGCATGCTTGATAAATAAGCTGTTACTTATCGCCTCTACTGCATTATTTCGGTGATTTTTTAGCTTTAGTCTGTTGAATATATACTCCTCTCCTATCTTGAATTTTCTCTCCTAAAATTGTTGGTGGCGGTCGAGAAATAAAACCCCCTAAAAATCTCCTAGCAAACTATTTTGAACAAGTTCTCTCTGTCTTGCAGTGCGAATATCATCCCCTTTAACTCTATCTAGCCCTTCAAAATTCTCCTGAATATCTACAATTATAGGTTTCGTATTGTTATTATTAGGTGATAAAGGTTCTAAACTCAACAGGCTTTTTTCTGTAGGATTTAAATCCGAAGTTAGATCAAAATGCTCTAAGTAGACAGGTTTTAGTTGTTTATCATTACTAGAAACTTTTTTGCTTTCTATCGCTGAAACATTGCTCTCGGTCTTATTAGATTCTCCTAGAGATTTATAACTACTTATACACAACAATACTAATATAAATTTCTTTAACATAAATAACCCTGTATATTAACAGTTAATATAAATTAAATAATATATGCATCAAGTACTGAAATAAATTAAGGGAATTATATACTTGTATAACCTATATTTGCTTTTTATTTACCCAAGATGTAAATTCAGACATACTAAACACTTCTATTAAATTACTGCCAGTTTGATCCTTGAAGCATTTCAAGGCTTCTTTTTTATATCCATCACCATCAATTATTATTATAGTATCATAAATTCCTTGTTTTTTTATGTTTAGCATAAGATAAGTATATTTTTCATCAACCGATCCTCCTGATTGTTGCCACTTAGATTCTATAACTAGGCAATTAGGGTGACGTTCTGGATGATATAATATAAAATCGCATTTCCATTTAGTATCATAAATATTTTTGCCAACTTCAAACTGTCTAGTATAAATAGGCTGCTTAAGGATCCTAGCTGCACTAAATCTTTTATTAGCTACAAAACAATATCCTTCTCTTTTTTTAGTCGATCATGTATACAAATCTCAAGTTCGTTTCCAGTTTTATTAGCTTGTAAAATTGCAATTTGTTTTACCATTGTACTAATAATTTCTTATTAAAACTTCATTAGCTCCTTGCCTACTGTCGGATTTACAATTTATGCTTCTTGGTGCATTTACTATATCTATAATAAAAAACTTGTATAAGTTCTTTATAAAATCGCTATCTGAATTTGAAATAAAATATACACCTTTCTTATTTAATGCTCTGCATTTTTCATAAAGCTTAACCTGATCTGCCTCTGTAAAGCCAAGCTTTTATATTTTGTAAATGAAGTATTATTAATAGGTTGATATGGCGGGCCTATATAAACGAAATCTTTAGGCTTAGGCGAAATATTGCTGAAATCCTGATATATTATTTCAGCATTTTGTAAAGCTTTACTACACGCAAGTATGTTATCCTTATCAAGAATATTAGGATTCATATAAGCTCCCATCGGGACGTTGCACTCTCCTTTGCTATTTACTCTATAAAGACCATTATAACAAGTCTTGTTAAGGTATATGAAACGTGTTGCTATCTCAATAGGGTTATCGCTATTTGCGTTCTTTCTAACAGCATAGTAATAATCTTGAGAGTGATTAGCTTTATGCTTAGCTAACAGCTCAATTAATGCTCGAGCTTCATCCTTAACTGCCTTGTATGAAATCTAAGTTTATATCTGATATAATAATAGCTTTGTCTGGAACGAGTGCAAAAAAAATGCTCCTCCTAAAGGCTCATAATGATTATTGTAACTAACAGGTAAGCGTAAGCACAACTCTTTGATCAGGCTTCTTTTTCCCCTGCCCATTTTATAAATGGTTTAGGGATTTTGTCTTCTGCAATCTCTGGAGCATTAATTTTTAACGGAGCTTGACCTATCATTGCTAAAACCTCATTATAAAGATAATTCTCCGTTTTTAACTACTTTGAGTTTCATACCGACCTACCAAGGCTTTATAAGATAAATAATTACCTATATTTAAAAGTATAGCATTAAACATATTGCTTACATTATAGTTTTTATGGTTGCACCTAAATACAAACGCGTTTAAATATCTCTCTCTATGTGTTTTTTGCTAATAGAATAAGAGTCCGATTATACCACGCTTAAACAACGCCCAAAAGCTTTCTATCGTGTTTGTGGACACAGATTATCTTATATATTTATCTAAGTCGTGATTTATATATTCATGATTATATAATTTTTCTAATACCTTGTAAGCTCCCCATTCATCAGATAAAATAGTTGAGCCTATTAGAATATTATTTATTGCAATTTTTTCTATGGTCTTTGAATTAACCTTTGTTATAACTTGAGCCTTACCGTTACCGTTTCTCTCTATCATGCCGATTACAACGGTTTTTGTCTTTGTGCTGCAACCTTGTGTACTTTTAGTTTTTTTATTTTGATGTTTGTTCTTTTCTTTACCACCAATATACGTCTCATCTATTTCTACAGTGCTTTTTAAAGGAATACTAAAACTTTCTAGTTTAGTCACTTCTCTAATCCTATGAAGCATAAACCATGCAGTTGTTTGGGTAACATTAATATCTCTTGAAAGCTGTAACGATGATAAACTTTTTTTTGCGTAGTAACTTGCAAAACTGCTGTAAACCATTTCTTTAAAGAAATCTTACTATTTTCAAAAATTGTGCCGACTTTGATACTAAAACGCTTTTTACATGCCGAACATTTGTGATTCGTTCCATCCGCATAATGAAAAATCTTTTGGTTGCCGCAATACGGACAATAAGCTCCGTTAGCCCAACGTATATCAGTAAAATAATTATGCACTTTTGTTCAGTAGGTAATTTTTCGAATAAATCAACAATACTAACACAACAATTTAGGTTATACAAGATATATAGTTGCCTTAATTAATTATTTCTAAAGATATTATCTTCGTATTTTTTTCTATAATATATTTTGTAATTCTCACTTCTTATATCATTAAACCACTGGTCTTGTTGTTTTTTAATATAATAATTTAGGGAATTAGATTTACTTTTACTAGTTTGAAAATTATCTTCACAAAATTTAAAAAAACCTGATATTAAAGTTTCTACTCCATTAGTCTCAGATTTTTTCTCAAGAAATTGCATAGAAAAATTAGTAGGATTATTATGTTTTAAATAAAATTGTTTATATTTCTCACGAATTTTATTTTCTTTTTTTATTTGTTGTTCTGAAAAAGATAATTTTTCCTCTAATAATTTATGAATTGCGGTACAATCGCTCCAAGGTAATTCTATTATTAATTGCTCTTCCTGATATTCAAAATTATCTTGAATATTGTTAAAATCGGCATTTACTTTTACCGCACTTACTAATATTAAAAAACATGTCATTAATTTAATATTCATAGAATTAATTAATTTTAGCAGGAACCGGTATCATAATACTACTTCTGTATCTTTTATTGCCACTAAAAAGTGATTTTTTTTGAACTTTGTTATTATTTACTGGAATTGTATCTTCTAAAGCCCCTTCATTATTATTTAGATAACTATGTAAGGATGCTTTATAAAGAGCCATATTACTTGCTATTTTAACTACATCTTGTTTATATTTAAACCCTAAAGAATGTGTAGCCGAATGATAATGAGCTATCGCCTTGTGCCAGCTCCCTAGCTGATCATATTTTGAACGCAAAAATTCTGCACCGTAACGAATGTTATTATTTGGATCAAATGCCTGTTCAAGGGAATTAAAAGCCCCTAAATGATGCCTTAAGTTAATCTGCATGCATCCGACATCAATACTCTCTCGCCCTTTTATAAGCTCTACTCTAACAAAACTTACGGCTTCTCTTTTTGTGTTAAAATAATAGCCTTTTCCTTCAACATTTACTGTCCAAGGCCATACTACTCTAATTTTACGGGTTGTATGTTTTTTCCCCGATTCTTTTAAAGCTATTGAATGTAACGTATTAGATGGGATATTAAATTTTTTCTCAAAGTAAGGAAAAAGTTTTGAACATTTAAAGGATTCAGCTATTTCAGGATCGGCAATAGCCGACTTAGAGAAGAGGATAAAGGATAATAATAGGAGTAGTATGGTTTTAACGTCATTGAGAGGAAAATTACGGAGTAATTGACGAAGCAGTCCAGTAAAAAATTCTGATTTACAGAATTTTTTTATTGTTTTGCTGGATTTCCATGCTCCTTGTAGTCGTTCGCAATGACAATTTTGGCATAATTCCCAAACCATACCGGCAACGCTAAAATAACTTGAGTTACAATAAGATAAACTAGCCTACCATAACTTATCTTATGAAGCAAGGGAAGTAATAGCATTTAAGAGGTGTAAGGATTTAATCTAAATCCCAAGCAGCATCATTAGTGTTTTGAGGATTACCTAATATATCGGGTACCATATCCAACAAATTATTAATATCGCCTCCTGTCGCTTGCAAAAGATTACGTACTTGTGTTACAAAGTCTTCAACAGTGCTACCTTGAGCATCTTGAGGATTAGTAGTCCCATCTAAAGCTTGAACTCCGGCATTAATTAATGTTACTAAATCCTTAGCTTGCATACCTAAAATAGTATCTTCTGTACCGCTCTCTCCTCTATTAGAACTAGTAGAAGGTTGTATATGTGGTATTGCCTCTCTGTTAGCGTGAGCAGTTGCTTGATGAACCAAAGCTGCAAGTTGTTGATCGTTAAGATTATTTTGTTCCTTTGACATTTCTGGAGATATAGTAGAATTATCCTCAGATAGATCAATTAGATCTTTTTCTTGCAATATAGAGCTTGTATCCACACTATAGCTTAAAGCTTGTAACATTGAAAAATCATCATCTTTAATTACGCTTTCATACCATTTTTTATATTCGTTAGCTGCATGTTTTGCATTTTCATTATTTTTATAATTATTTGGAATAGCGTATAAGCCGTATTCTCCTTTATCTGCTTCGTCTATTATGATTTTAGCTATCTTCAGTTCATCTATACTTAAGTCAATATTTTGTTTCACTTTGTTTAAAAGAAGTTTCAGTATCTGATCGCCTTGTGCTGCCCCTTTATTATTTTCCCAGCCTCTTATTAAACTACAATAATCTATACCTGATGTTTTAGCATGCTCTAATACTGCTTTTATAGCTTTCCATTGATTATTAGCTTTTGCATTTTCACCTTGCTGCTCATCTTTAATAGCATTCTCAGCCCATTTAGCAAGTTGAGCATATGATGCTAGCTCCCCTACTGCATTAAATATGGATACATGTTTACCTGGATAATCTATCAATCTACTTTTGTAATTATTTCAGATAGACAAATTTTTGAACTAATTTCGGTAATTCAACAAGAAATTCATCATAACATGGTTTGTTTAAACTCCATTCTCTTCCATTTTGCTTGATTTCATTTATAGTTTCTTGAGTAAAGTTATATAATGAATATTTATTCATAATTTGATCCCTTTGTAATTATTGGTTAAATTTATAGTTAAAAACCACGAAGCATGGTATTAAAAATGCTTTAAATTGTTAGGTCCTGTACACTTTTGATTAATGATTATAATTTTGAGATATTTTTTAGCAAAAATTAATAAGATTTTTGCAGAAAAAGTGATGCATATTTCAAAAAAATCTTATAATTTGCAACTAAAAATGGCCATAATTATGATTATTCTATTACAAGAGTACAGAACCTAATTGACTGATTAAATAAAAATGTTTATTATCAATCCAAATTAAATGTAAAAGTATATTTTATGAAAGTTGTTAGCTCATTAAAATCGTTAAAAAAACGTGATAAAGGTTGTCAGATCGTTAAAAGAAGAGGCAAAATTTTTGTAATAAATAAAAAGAATAAAAGATTTAAAGCCAAACAAGGTTAATTAATCGTTTTTGGAGAAAAAAAATATACTCGATGAACTTGAAAAATTAGCTACGTCGTCTTTGTAAGTCCTCGGGTGCTGAGTGTTTATTATATGCTCTGCTCCTCGGTTTGCAGACTCCTTGCTCTTTTTTCAGTTGATCTTTGTATATTACTTTTCATTTTACTTCAGAGTATATAATACTTCTTTTGAAAGAAAAGAAATAAATATGGCCGGTCATTCAAAGTTCAAAAATATTCAGCATCGTAAAGGGGCTCAAGATAAAAAAAGAGCAAAAGTTTTCACTAAATTAATTCGTGAAATAGTTACTGCAGCTAAAACCGGTTCTTCTAATAACCCTGAAAATAATCCACGTCTTAGAAATGCTTTAACCGCTGCACGTAGTCAAAATCTCCCTAAAGAAAGAATAGATAAAGCTATTAATAGTGCTAATGATTCTTCTAATAACGAAAATTATACGGAAATTAGATATGAAGGTTATGCACCGAATGGTATTGCTATAATAGTTGAAGCTTTAACCGATAATAAAAACCGCACTGCTGCAGAAGTACGCTCTAGTTTTACTAAATATGGTGGGAGTTTAGGCGAAACCGGTAGTGTCAATTATTTATTCAACCATTGCGGAGTTATTCAGTATCCAATAAATATAGCATCTAATGAAGATGTTTTAGAGGCAGTCATAGAAGCCGGGGGGCATGATATGATATCCGATGATACCACCCATATAATCTATACGGATATTGAAAATTTCTCTAAAGTTCTAGAATTTTTAACTGGCAAATACGGCATACCTGAAGATTCGTATATAGGCTGGATCCCATTAAATACAATAATTATAGATGATAAGGAAAAAGCTGAAAAATTACTAAAGCTTGTGGAAGTTTTAGAAGAAAGCGATGATGTGCAAAGAGTTTTTGGGAATTATGAGTTCTCTGATGATGTTTACGCAATAATACAAGGAGAACCATGACTTATAACGATGCAAATTATCAAATAATTATTTTAGCAGCCGGTAAAGGTACTAGAATGGAGTCCGATTTACCGAAAGTAATGCATAAAGTCGGTGAAGTTCCAATGCTTGAAACGGTATTAAAGAATTCGCTTAACGTTACAAATGATGTAATTATAGTGTATTCAGAAGAACTTAAAAAACATTTAACGCCCTATGAAAATATGTGTCGCTTTGTACTGCAAGAAGAACCTAAAGGCACAGCTCATGCTACTTATGCAGCAATAGATTTAATTAATAAAAATAAAACAATATTAGTTTTATACGCTGATCATCCTCTTATTACTCCAAAACTTATGCATGAATTAATAGCTTATTTAAGCCTTACTAATTCTGCATTAGTGACTTTAAGCTTTGAGAGAGCAAATCCGGTTCAATATGGGAGAATAGCTACTGATAAAAATGGTGAATTTTTAGAGATAATCGAACATAAAAATGCAAGCGCAGAAGAGAAAAACATAAAGCTTTGTAATTCAGGTATTATGGCTTTCAGTAGCGAAATTTTAAATAAATACTTACCTTTATTTGCTACTAATACTAACGGTCATAAGGAAGTTTATTTAACTGAAATAGTAAAAATATGTAAAAATCATGGTGAAAAAGTTTCATATTTATTATCTACTGATCATGATTTAATTGTTGGTGTTAATACTAAAAATGAGCTAGAAGAAGCTAATAATATTTTTTCTCAGAATAAGTCTTAGCTTTGTCGTATGGATCTCCGAGTCGTCATTGCAAGCGACTAAAGGCTTTGTGGCATAGATTGTTTTATGCCATTCCCGCGAGAAAGCGGGAATCCAGTAAAACCTATAAAAAACTTGTTTTGATAGGTTTATTTTTTGGGATCCTCGCTTCCGCTGGGATGATATCGAGTAGGCTTTTTACTCTATGCAACAACATCAATACCTTGTGAGAATGACATAGGAAGCCATACAGGCAATGCTAAAAATGTGGGAGAGATGGCCGAGCGGTTTAAGGCGCACGCCTGGAAAGCGTGTTCACGGCAACGTGTCGGGGGTTCGAATCCCCCTCTCTCCGCCAACTCAGTTTATGTTATACTCGCATGATTTCAAGAATTGAATTTGTTATCAAATGGTGAGTGTGTACAGTTTATACTTAATAAGTGAGTACGTGAATTCATGCAGATAACAAAGAGCAATTCTTAAAAGCAGCAGAGTATGTTATGCTCGTTTATTTTCTTTATAATACTTAGTATATTTATCTAGTAAAGACACATGTGCAGTTGTTGCTTCTGATTTAAAAAATTCTACGCTCTCTTTACTTAAAGAAATGGTTACTTTTACTGAATCATCTTTTAATAAAAGTTCTCTAGGGTGCGGCAAGAAATCTTTTACTATTTTTACTTCCCCTATTTCCCCATCAGTGTATTTTATTCTCTTGCTCATAAATTCTCTTACCTTTGCGCCAGTATCCTGCTCTAACAATTCTTATATGATTATCTCGGAACGTAAAACGGACTGTTAAAATATTACCATCAACTTTACCTAAACAAAAATATCTTTTTTCTGTAATACTAACTTACCACGCTCTAGTCTGGACAGTTAGCCAATTTTTATAGTTTATCGAACCGGCAAGCCAAATAGTAACCAAGGTTTCTACTGTCGAGTATTTAAAAGTTTCATATGCATTTGTTATTACATTTATAAAGTCTAAAAGCTTTTTACAAAGCTTGTCGTCTACTAATTACCTCATATTGATAGTCTTTTAATTTCTATTTTTACTTTTATAATAAAAATAGTTGATTTATATTATTTTTTTATTACAGCTGTAATTTTATAAGTTACAATTATATACCTAAGAATCAATTAATTTATATTAAGTTATGGCTCATAAAGATTTATCACATTTAACAGAAGAACAAATCAAAGATTTAATAAAACGTTATTATAACTATGAGAAAATAGCTAATTTATTAGAAGAATTTAATGTTAATGTATCTCCCAATAGTTTAGTTAGTTTATTTCCGCTTGTTACGCATCATAAATTATTCTGTAAATACTGCCGAGATACAAATTTAGTTATTAAGCTAAAGAGTAGAAATTATTATAGCTATGTTTATGGAGCAATGAGTTTTGCTCTATTGGGTCCTATATGTAATCATAACAAGAACTCTAGTTGTTCATGTGATAATTGTAAGAAATCTATAAAACAGCAAAAACACACTGAAGAAAAAGCAAAAAGACGTATTTTAATAGATACATTTTTGTATAAAAAAGCTCCGCCAATTGAAGAATTAACTCTAAAAGATGCTTTATATTTATTAAGTGTAGTAGAACATTCTGCTTCTGAAGACCTTGAATTTGTAAAGCCATATTTAAAAGGATATTCTGTACTGAGTTTAGCACCAGACAAAAATTTAAATGATCATATTGTAGGACATCTAGGTCGTAGAGACTTTGTATTAATTAATCCTTTAACAAACAGTCTTGATACCTTCAAATTCAATCAAGAAAAAGCATTAACAGACTATTATCCAAACAAAGTTTTATGGGATCTTTTGCCTAATATGGATATTGAAGAAAAAAAAAGAATATTTAAATTCTGTGCGAAATATAGTTAAAGGTGCATGGTCTTCATCATGGCAAAAAGAAGTCAGTGATATATGGCATCAAATTGCTAAATATGAATATATTATATCTCATTGAAAGACGATGAATATGATGCAGATAACATCGTTAGTATAATTATAAATAATATACATAAAAAAGTAAGTAAAGCACTTGAGGAGAAGTGGACAATAAAAAATTCTAAAATAGAGTATTGCCGTTTACAAAGTACAGTTAGCTCTACTTTTTTTGATTTGTTTTTAGGAATAAGGGATGAATATTTTGAGCGTATTATGCCACTTGAGTAAATAATAAATTTCTTAAAAATCTTAAAGAGATCATATTTGAGTGATAGTTTAATTCGTTGTATATCCTTTTAATTCTTCTGTAAAAATATTCCAATCCTCTTGCCCGTCTTCTAAACTAAGCGGCGATGGTAAAATCATTCTCGGCTTAATGGGACAATACGAGAGCTTAAACCCCCATTTGATACCGTTTATAACTTTTATTGTTTTATGCTCATGATCAATTTTAATGGCATAAACGTGACCGATCCAGTAAGATAAAGGTTTAGAGAAAAGTGTGTAGTACCATAAAGGAGAATCATAAAAATCTTGTTCTAAAGTGTAAAATGGGTAATTGAGTTTTATATCACCGTCTATAAACTCTTGTAATTCCTTATCCGAGCAAATCAGTGCGAACTATGTGAAGCCAAGTATTATGTTTTGCATCTGTTGTAGTATGAATAATAGGGAAAGATGGATTAAAACAGTCTTTTTCAGCATTTGGGGTATAGGAAATATTAAATGCTATTCCCATAGAATTAACCTGTAGGCTTTTATGAGCATTTTTATATAAACAAATTCCTATATCATCAGCTACTTCATTATTTACGTCGGGATTATGCCAATGCAAAGCAAAATTTACTCCGCATAAAGTAAGTAAAAATATACTAAGAAAGATTATTAATTTAAGAATGCTTTTAGGGTTAAACATTTTTAGTTATCTCTTTTGCTGCTTTCCAAAGCTTCAGCATAAATTCTACGGATTGTCCTTGCAGAGTTGACAGGTTATGCTTTTTGGTAAGCATTTTTATTGCTCTCATACGTTTTTCAAATTTTTCATTTGTCTTGCTAAGCGTTGTCTCAACATCCACCCCTGAAAAAATACACAACGAAATTGCCGTATGGAGCAAAGCCCCTATTGCTTCTTGTACTCTTTCCGGTGGTTCGGCATATCAATAGCTTCTTTTATCTCTCTCTACATTCATCTATTGCCTGCTCTAAAATCATCTCATGATCCGGCCAATCAAAACCATAGCCCCGTGCGTCTTGCTCAAACAGAATTAAATTTTGTAGAGGATTTTTAGATTCTAGATTCATTAACCATATACACCATATTAAATTCATAGTTTTGTGGCTTTAAATTAAATAATGGTTTAAAACCGCAAGCTTCATTTTATATTTACCGAATCCTTGGTTTTGATAAGGCCTATCTACTGCAAGTGACCTTAGTGCCAATTCATTTTCATTGAAAAATTCTATATGAACCGTTGCAACGATTTTAACTCTTTTATATAACACAAAATGATAATGATTCTCTGCCGTTATAGTTGGATGGTTAGAATCATATTTTACGTTTATAGTATTAAAAATTTGTTCAGCGCGTATGCGATGGTATTCTTTCCACTCGCTATAATGTGTGCAACGCATAAGCCTATTGAATTAAAGTAAATGACGAAATAGCAGGTTTTATATTGCTTAATAAGGTTGGAACGCATTATAAAATCGATTGGAATATGGGGTTTTATTATAGCAAGATTTCAAAATATAAGGAGTTGGTATGCAAGTAGCTAAGCAAATTTGGCAAATGCATAAAAGATTATGGGAAGTTGCGGTTATTCCTGAAAATAAGCCGGCATTAATATTTTGGCGGAAAGTCATTAACGAATTTACCAAAGGTAATTTATCTTGAGGAAATTAAACTTGTCCAAATGAGTGATTATAAGACCGAAAGAGTTATTTGTGAATTTGGTGCCAATATATTATGAATATAAATTTTACTACAACCTAATCTCTGCTTTTGCTAAATCTTTTAAAGTGCGTGATCCGGTGCATAGCATGGTAATTTTAAGCTGCTCGATTATCAATTGTATCTCTTCGGAAAGCAAGCTTTCAGAAGTATCTGCCGCTTTTAAAAATTGACCGGCAAGTCCAAAAATATTAGCTCCTATACGAATTGCTTTTGCACCGTCAATGCCGGATTTTAACCCGCCACTGGTAATAATCGGAATATCTTTTGAAACTTCCCGCACCATTTTTAGAGAATCTAAAGTCGGGATTCCCCAGTTAATAAAGCTACTAGCTATACGGTTTTGTAACGAATTTGTAGCACGATAAGCCTCTACTTGACTCCAAGATGTCCCACCGCTCCCTGCAATATCAAGAACCTTAACCCCTGCGTCAATAAGACTCTCAGCAACTTTTTTAGATAAACCGTATCCTACTTCCTTAACAATTACCGGAATAGAGAGGTAATTAACCACTGCTCTTATCTTAGGTAACAGCTTTTCCCAGTTTCTATTACCTTCCGGCTGAGTCAGTTCCTGTAACACGTTTAAGTGTAAAATTAAGGCATCGGCTTTAATAGCATCCACTAAATACTGACATTCTTTAGGTGTCACTCCGTAATTAAGCTGTACTGCACCGATATTGGCTAGTAAAGGGATATCGGGAGCTATATGCCTTACTGCAAATGTCTTGATTGTATCCGGTTCCGTTAACAAAACCCGCATAGAGCCAAGCCCCATAGCAATACCGGCTTTTTGAGCGACCTGTGCAAGTCTATAGTTAATCTCTCTAGCTCTAGTCGTGCCTCCGGTCATACTAGAAATTAGGATAGGTGCTTGTAAAGATTTTCCGAGGAAAGTAGTAGTTGTATTTACACTATCGTAGTTAATTTCCGGTAATGCATTGTGAATAAAGTGAATAGATTCAAAACCGCTTTTAAGTGTAGATTCAATGTTTTTCGTAAGATTAATTTCAATATGGTCTTGCTTTCTTTCTATATCTAAATTCTGATCTTTTAGCATTTTCTCACTAATTCCTTTTACACTTAATCTATATTAATATATCTAGGTTCTGTGAAGATTTCTAATTGATTTTTTATTTTGAAGTATTTTTTAGCGAAAATTAATAAGATTTTTGAAGGAATAGTTATTCATGTTTCAAAAAAACTTATAATTTGCAGCAAAAAAGAGTCATAATTATGATTATTCTATTAAATGTCCACAGAACCTAAGCATTAAAGAAATAATCAAGTGCTGCAAGTTTTGAAGGTAAGTTTATTAATGGGTCTGAACGCTCAAAATCATAAGCATTGTAAAGGAGTACAGTCTGCTTCTATAATGTAAGCGTGTATATTTTTAGGCTCATTATTTTCTAGCTTATACCCTATAACATAGCTTGAGTATTTTTGTTCGATCAATTCTAAACTCCATTCTATATCCTTATCCCACCATAGTTTTATATGTGGCATTTCTAGCCATTTTAAAAAAAGCAAAACATGAGAAGTAGAAAGTGGGGTAAAGCTTATGTTAATATATTTCTTATCATTAAATAATTTCCTTTAAAATGCCCCGCTTTGAGCTTTATATTCTCCGACCTGTTGTAATACCAATTAATTTAATTTCTGATAATTGTGTAATTACTTTATGCATTTTATAGCCTCTTATTAATTCACTAAGCAAGTTAAAACTAATCTAAAAAGGAATTATGATAAGATTTGAATATTATCTAACTTTTTTTGAAAAGCAAAAAGTCCTTAGTTTATGATATGTTTACTGTGTGAAGTATTTATAAATTGAAAGAGCAATAAGACATGGTGGAGCCAGGGGGAGTCGAACCCCCGACCTTTTGAATGCCATTCAAACACTCTACCAACTGAGCTATGACCCCAATATAGTCAATTGATTTGGACTCGCCTGCATCGTCATTCGTCGTTCTCCTATTAGTTAGGCTTAACTCCTCGCTTCTGGTGTGCAAATCCCACTGACTTGACTATAACAAATTAATTCTCTTATACTATAATAATAAAACTAAATCTATAAAATTTAATCTTTATTTTACTAACAATGCCATAGCATCTCTGGAAGACATTATATTATCTACTAATCCAAATTGTTTTGCTTCTTCCGGTGACATGAAATTATCACGTTCCATACTTTTTTCGATATGTTTTAACTCTTGTTCAGTATGTTTACTATACAATTCGTTAAGTAACCTTTTGATTTTTAGGGTTTCTTGAGCGTGGATTTCTATATCGGTAGCTTGCCCTTTATAACCTCCTGATGGTTGATGGATCATAATACGACTGTGAGGTAAACTATAACGCATCCCCTTCTCGCCCCCGCACAGTAAAAGTGAACCCATAGAACAAGCTTGACCTATGCATAATGTAGCCACTTTAGGTTTTATATATTGCATTGTGTCATAAATCGCAAGACCTGCGGTTACAACTCCTCCGGGGGAATTGATATACATATATATATCTTTTTTAGGATTTTCTGCTTCAAGAAACAATAATTGTGCAACAATTAAGTTTGCCATATGATCTTCAACAGTACTACATACAAAGATTATACGTTCTTTTAGCAATCTTGAATATATATCATAAGCACGTTCACCGCGTGATGTTGGTTCAATTACTATCGGTACATACGACATTAATATTTTCTCCTGAAATTGATTAATTAAATAGTTTGTTGTCATTACGAGGAGGTTATTTTAATAACCGACGTGGCAATCTCATGAAGTAGCATAGAACTCCTGAGATTGCTTCGTTGAAACTTACAGTTTCTCCTCGCAATGACTTATAGATTATTACTTCTTATCTTCTAAAGCATTAGCAAGTATATCTCCCATATTGGTAGTATTATCACTAGAACCATATTCTTTGAGAGCTTTTTGACGTTCTGCTATTTTATGAGCTTTTACCGATAATAAAATTCTACCGGTTGATTTCTCGATAGAAACAACTTTTGCTTCTATTTCTTTGTCTATTTGAAACATTTCAGGCTTCTGCTCGTCTTTTTCATCCGATAGTTCAGTTCTTTTAATAAAACCTGCTACTTTATCGTTTAATAATACTTCGAGTCCCTCATCTTTAATTTCTGTTATAAGGGCTTTAACTATGGTGCCTTTTTTATATTCATCACTGATTTCTTGATATGGATTCGGCGACAATTGTTTTATACCTAAACTAACTTGTTCTTTTTCAATATTAATGGCTAGAACTTTGCATTCTATTTCGTCACCTTTTTTGTATGATTTTAATAGATCCGTTCCTTTATCTTCCCAGCTAATATCACCTTCATGAATCATGCCGTCCATATTATTACCGAGTGCAACAAAAATACCGAAATCCGTAATATTTCTAATCGGTGCTTTAATTATAGTACCGACAGGATTATTTTCAGCGAACTTTGTTAAAGGATTTTCTTGGCATTGTTTAATACTTAAAGAAACACGATGCTTTTCAGTATCGACCTCTAAAACTACGAATTCTACTTCTTGCCCTATAGTTAGCGTTTTTCTAGGATTTTGATTAGATTTTAACCAACTAATTTCGCTTGAATGAACAAGTCCTTCAAGCCCGTCTTTTAATTCTATAAATACGCCGTAATCAGCAAAATTTGTAACTTTACCGGTCATTTGTTTACCGACGGGAAATTCTTCTTTAATTGCTTCCCATGGGTTAGAATCAAGTTGTTTTATACCGAGTGATATTCTTTTGGTTTTTTCATCAAACTTAATAACCATTACTTTAACCTTTTGGTTAAAGTCTAACACTTCTGAAGGATGGTTAACTCTGCCCCAAGAAATATCGGTTAAATGTAATAAACCGTCAACACTTCCAAGATCGATAAACGCACCGTAATCAGTAATATTTTTTACGGTTCCTTCTAATACCATGCCTTCTTTAATTTTAGATAGCATCTCATCTCTAGCTTCGGAACGTGATTCTTCTAAAATAGCTCTTCTTGAAACTACTATATTACCAAGCTTTTTATCCATACTTAAAATTTTAAACGGTTGCTTGATATTCATTATAGAAGTAGGATCTTTAATAGGTCTAACGTCAACTTGGCTTCCCGGTAAGAATGCTACTACACCAGATAAATCCACGGTAAAGCCTCCTTTTACACGACCGAAAATCGTACCGTCGACAAATTCACCCTTGGAACACATGATTTCTAGTTGTCCCCATAATTCTTCTTTAACTGCTTTTTCACGGCTCAATATTGTTCTGCCGTTACGTCCTTCAATTTTCTCGATGAAAACTTCAACTACGTCCCCAACTTCAGGTAAAGCTAAAAATTCAGACTTAGGTATTCTACCTTCATTTTTTAATCCAACGTCAACAATAATTATATCGTTTTTTATTTCGATTACTTGACCTTTAACTACCGTTTTTTCTTTTATATGACTTGTATCAACAGTTTCAAGCATTTTAGAGAAATCTTCTGCAAATTCGTGATTCATTGCTGCAAGTTGTGGAACAAATCGTTGTTTTAGTTTTATTGACATATTCTTCTCGTAATATTAGCTAAAGTGCCTAGACTAATAAAATTTTTTTGAAAGGTTAATAAAATTGGATGCTCTTGCATGGCTAGTATGTCATTCCCGCGTAGGCGGGAATCCAGAAAAAGCGAAATTGAGCTTTTAATATTAAAATTCAGTGTGTTTTTACCTTTTAGTTACTCTGCATTCCCGCCTACGCGGGAATGACATACTAGCCATGCAATAACGCCATCAAATGGAATAAAATAACCTAGCACTTTTTCAAGTTATTTTATTCTTTATATAATTTGTTACTTCTTCTACGACTTCCATAGCCGAAAGCTTTGAAGTATCGATAATTAAAGCATCTGAAGCCGGTAATAACGGTGCAGCTTTTCGCTCTTTATCTCTTTTATCTCGCAAAATTATTTGCCGTAAAATCTCATCGAGTATACATGTTTTTCCTTTTGCTTGCAACTGCTTATATCGTCTTTCAGCCCTAATTTGAGGATTTGCGGTTATAAAAATCTTTAAATCGGCGTCAGGTGCAACAACGGTGCCTATATCCCTACCCTCCATAATCATTCTAGGTGTTGTTTTTACTAGATTAATCAGGTATTTGTTTAGATTATTTCTAATTTCACTTATTACGGCAATTTGCGATGCTATATTTCCTATATTCTCATTCTCTAAGTCAAAATTATTGTCGAGTTTTAATTCTTTAGATAAAGCAATTACCGCATCTATATCAGTGACATCTACTTTTTGACTAATACAGTCAAACGCAAGTTGCCTATAAACAATACTTGACTGAAAATATTTAAGAGAAAATTGCTTGGCCAGTATTAAACCGATAGTCCCTTTACCTGAAGCAGCAGGACCGTCAAGAGCAATAGTGAAATTTTGAGAAATATCAAAGGCTTTAGTTTTTAAATCCACCATAAAATTATAGACTAAATAATAAAATATTATAAATAATGGAAATAAAGCTTGAAATCTAGTACATTAATGAATTTTTAAAAAAAACAAGGGTTAAAAACTACATATAGATTTAGTAGTACACCCTATGATGGGGTAATCAACAAATTAATTTTTTGATTTACAGCTTTAGCGTATTTTTGAAGGCTTAAAAAATTAGGAATATGATGTCCGCTTTCCATTCTTGCTATTTGCGCTTGAGAATTAGACATTTTTTTAGCAACATCCGCCTGAGTCATATTAGATGCAAGATGAACCTTTATTAAAGTGCTTGCTATCTCAAATTCCATTTTTCGTTCTTCATAAGCTTTTTTTACTTCGGGGTTTGATTTTTAGGAGTTTTTTCTGTTTTTTTAATAAATGTATGCAATATAACTATTTTTTATCAATATAATCTTTTTAACATATAACTTGAACTAATCAATTGACACTTATCTTAAGTGTAAATATTATAAGGTCCATAATTCTAAAGCCAAAACTACATAAAGATTAAACAAATTATAAGGGTGATTAGCTCAGTTGGTTAGAGCATTACGTTGACATCGTAAAGGTCGGTGGTTCGAGCCCACTATCACTCACCATTCTCCATTTTTCGGTATTGCTACAAAGGTATCAAACGGCGAACGCAGCATAAAGCAGAGGCTTTTCAGTGTTCAAAGAAGGTTAGAGAATATCAATGAGATAGGATAAAATTTATAAATCTTCGGTAGGGCAAATCTCCAAATGGTGACCGTTAATAAATACTTCAGCTTCTTTAGGGTTGGTCTCATAATCAAAATTTATTAATAACTCGTGTCTTGTGTTTTCATAAATTTTATCCGTTAATATACGTTTACCGGCGTTAATTTTTATTTCAACAGTATTCTCCTTCAAAAATTTAACTCCATTTATTCCATATGGATAATGTATTATTCCTTTCTCCATAGCTTTCTCAAACCGTAGCAGTAAAGAATCAACAGCTTTCTTTATTTTTTCATCAATAATACTATAACAATCTTGACCTTTATATTTACCTATATAAGTAGCTTCAGTATTTTTAATATACCCTTTCTCTGGAATATTCCATGAAGTGATATAATGAGTAATTTTATGACTTAATATATGAAGCTGTTGTTTTTTTTAAGCTGATAATACTGATGAATTTTTTTGCATCATATTGCTTAAATAATTGATCTAAATCCTCTGCGTCATTAACCTCTCCAAAATCATTTGTAAAAATTTCTTCTTGTTTTTCCTTACTTAATTGGTTTGCATATTCCTTAGCTTTATTTATGTCATTATTAAGTAAAGCAGCATTTATTCCAATTTCTAAAGTTTCTTCATTTTGAGGTGCATCTTCTAAAACTTTCTCTACATTTTGTAAAACGTTTTGAGAATTTTTAGAAACAAATTCTTTTGCATCTTCTGCCATTAGCGAGATGCTGGCACCATTAAGGACTTCTGTTATTTCTTCTTTTTTTAATGTATTTGTGCATTATAAATTATAGAATATGGATCAGGAAAAGCTGCTAAAGTAGATAAATTTAAACTTTTATAAATAGCAGTTGTTAGGAATGTTATTTAATATATTACGTGCTATATCCAATTGTTTTGTATAAATGGCAACCGAAAGTACAAGTAACTCATCAGTATTATTGACATCAGTTTTTTAAATTATTGTATTTAAATACTTTGCTAAACGTATTTTTTGTGCAATTTTTCTCTCATCTCTCATCTGAAAGAGCATTATATTTAGCAGTATATTTATAAAGCGCCAAACTTTGAACGTGGTAAGGTAATAAATTTTTAGAATTCATTGTCTCTAATTTTTCATTGGTGATATTATTTAAGTCTCGACCTAATTTTAGTAAAGCTTTAAGACTACCTTCAGGCATCTTATTTAGTAAATTTTCTATATTTTTTGAATCAGAGTGATAACCATAGATAGTCCATAAATTATATATGATTTCTTCCTCTTCAGGTAACCTATCTATTGCACTATTATAATATTTTATAGCTAGTTCTAACTGACCAGTTTTATAATAAATAACCCCTAAGTTATACTGACACCAACCTATATATCTTTGGCATTTACTTGATCATCTATAGTGATATTGCTAAGTGCTGCCGTAAGCAATTTTTTAGCTTCATCTAAGTGATTATTATTAATTAATATGGTAGAGCGCGTATATTGTAATAATACCTTATATGAGGCGTTAAATCTTTAATAATTTTATCTCCATACTCCATGATATAAACTGATTGACTAACTCAAATAAAGTATTGGTATAAGCTTTATGAATTTGAAATTCGTATTTTGACAATATATCTATAAATAATTTTTCTGCTACTTCCACATGGTTATTCATTATACTGCAATGTATAGCAGTGATCATCCCTTGAAGTTGAAGAAAACTATTTATAAAATAAATAGTTTTGGGTTCTTTATTTACAATAGGAGTACTATAAGTTTTGGGGCTTATAAAAATGCTAATTTCTTTATTCGCTTTTAATGCAACATAGATATTGGCTTAAGGCTTCTTTCAGTACTTTATGTTCTTGAATATATCAAATAAAGTTTTTAGTGTGTTAAGTGTTAGGCTTGTTACTTGTGGAATACCCAATTTTTTTGTTGTTTTGCTATCTAAAGAGTTTAAAAGAGTTGTTGCTATTTCTGCACTAGCATCTATAGAACTTTTTACATTTTTTAATGGTTCTATTCATTCCCCCGCTACAAAGCCTTTTGTGATTTAAACTCTATTATTTTATTTTATGACTATGCTATAGGATTAAATTTTGAGACTGCTAAAGATTTAGGATTTTTTATCATAATAAATACTTATTAATAAATAGGCATTTATTATAAAGTAAACCCACTATTTTGTAAAGAAAATACTAATTTTTAATTAAAGTTAATAACTTAAAGCATTTCTATTGGTATTTCACCCCTACTATGTTAACTCTTAATAAACACCAATTCGTTATCGGATGAGTGTTTAGTACTAAATGCATAACCTCAATATGAGAAATTCTTAAGTAGCTCAGGTGAGTCAATTAGGTTGTTAGCAATAACCTTGACCATCGCCCCTCGAGCTTTTTTAGCATTTATACCGATTGTTGATAATTTACCGTTCCTAGTTTCTTTAAAATGAACGTTAACTAATTGATATTTAAGTTTATTACAGATGAATATTCTTGTGATGCTAGGTTGAGTAAATATTTATTTGCCTGTTTAGCAAGAATTTTATTAATATAATTAGTGACTTCATCTTGCCAAAAGTTTGTTAAATTTATTTCATTTAATTTTGTTGCCATTTCTAATCTATAGTATCTAGCGGTTTTAAGACTCCGTAAAGTCCTGATATAATAAGCAAATGTGATTGCAAGAAATTTAATGCATGATTAGTTAATTTCTCTATATGTATATTATTAAAAACATCTCCTGCATAAGCAAAAATAGCCGCTTTACTCTCTTGATTATCAAAATCCTTAAATCTTTCTTTATTTACATGTGCAAGTTTTGCACTTATATTCATTATTTTCGATAATTGATTCTCAGAATAGCGTTGGAGTGTAGAAAGTAGTTGATTAGTTAACGTAAGGAACATTGGAATCGTCAGCTCCGTCTTGGGAGCTAACTTCTCGAAATTTAGAGTTTTAGCAGAAGAAATAATAGCAAGCATTTCTATCTAGCCGGAGTACTCGGAAGAGATGAAGTAGTGCTAGCGATATTTCTGTTAGTACTATCGATTGTTTGCATAATTGCATAGCTTGGATCACAGTCAAGCTCTACTACTTCTTTGGGTTTCGTAGTTTTTGGACCGGTACAGCCAATTAAAGCTATAGAAGCAAATAAAATTATTAAATACCTTATCATAAATACCCTGTTTTAATTTTACACTTAAGATAGCTGCCTATTATTATAATGTCAAGTGAGAGGAAAATTTTATTACCCTACCCTATAACCTTTCAGTAATAGTCTAAAGATTCTTCATAATATTTTAATTCTGCATAATTTAAATTAGGTTCATCTTTGCTTCTTTCTATTTCGGGTTCAGGTTTAAGCTGATCATAATTTTTTCTAGTTTTTAAATAATATTCTAAAGTTTCTTCATATTCCCATCTAGGTAGAGGGTGATTATCAGATTCTTTTTCTAAATATATCATTATTGATTATGTTTTTTCCTTTAAAGATTCATTACATAATTCTTCAACAATAGGATAATATTCTTTACTTATTCAGATACTAAAGGCATGATTGTTGGTGTACTATCATTTAAGTAATTATATAATGCTTCAAAAAAAGAATCATATTTCCCATTACCTATAATATCGTGATATATAAAAGAGTCTATATTAAGTGCTTGAATAATCAGCTTCCCATCTATCGATAATATTTTTTTGAAGAGTTCTAAATCTTCAGTATGAAGAGCCATGGAAATTTACTCCTTAAATAAATTTTTAGGCATTCTGTAATAAACCGTATTATAGAATTTTTCGCTTTCAGGAAATTTGCGTTTGCGGATAGAGAAATTACCGAAATTTCTGATTTCGATACGCTTTTGTTTTTTAAGAGATTCGTTTAAATAATCTAAAATTAAATCTACTGAATCTTTAACATCTTCTTTAGAAAGATAATTCAGCTTATCATGTATTTTATCTATTAAATAATTCTTAGTAATCATTATTAAAAAATCGCTTTGATTCCGTTAAAACTATTTTTAAAAAAACTAGGTGCTATACTATCAAAATCTTCAAGTATTATGTCCATTAATTTTGGTTTTGGTTTTAATTGATAATCTTTAACTAGTAGATTAACATTAATTTTCTGAACTTCCTGTAACCATTTTAATGCAGTATCTTCCGAGCCTATGGCATCCACAAGCTTTAACTTTAAAGCCTGACGACCTGAATATACTCGTCCGTCTGCGAGCTTTTTTACTTCTTCTATAGGAAGATTACGCCTCTCTGAAACAAGTTCAAGGAAGAAATTATAAGTATCTTCTATATTTTCCATAATGGCTACCCGCACTGCTTCCGTCAGTTTTTCGGTAGGATTTGGGACAGCTTTTAATTCACCCGATTTGAAATTATTAAACTTAATCCCCAATTTTTGAGCAAGCTCCGTTACCTCGGCTGTTTGTAGTATTACACCGATTGAACCCGTAATAGTTCCGTTATGGCTGATAATATAATCACCTCCAAGAGAGATTAAATAACCGCCGCTTGCAGCCATTGTTCCCATAACTATCACTACCGGCTTTTTTGCGGATATTTTACGCAGAATATTATAAATTTTTTCAGCGCCGACTACCGTACCGCCGGGAGAATTTACGTTAACTATTAACGCTTTAATATGAGAATCATCGATTATTTTTTTGAGTTTTTTGTCACGCTTTTCGTCTTCAAGAATTATTTCGTCTATTAATACGGAAGCTATATAGTCTTCATTACTATTAATAGGTAACACCTCTTTTGGAGCAAAATCTTTACCGACTAGTAAGAATACGATCGCAATTAAAATAATAGCTGCTAGCTTCCAAATTAACAAACGAGATTTTATTTGTCTTCTTTCAATTAAATAATCAGGTGTTATACTCATGATCTTATATACTTTTTTAGAATACTAAATACAGACCTATACTATGGACAGGCGTGAGGAGCAAAGCCTATAATATAATTAGGTGAGCCGACGCACAACGAAGCACAATATAGGTATCAATTGACTATAGACCGTTCTTAGGACGTTCAGGACTCTTCATCATCTCAAAAAACTCACCGTTAGTTTTAGTATTTTCAAGTTTTTTGAGTAAAAATTCTATTGCTTCACTGCTACCCATTGGATCGATAATACGACGAAGAACCCACATTTTATTTAATATTATTTTATCTACTAATAAATCTTCTTTTCTAGTGCCTGATCTAGTTATATCAATAGCCGGATAAATACGCTTATCGGCAATCTTACGATCTAGAACTATCTCGGAATTACCTGTACCTTTAAACTCCTCAAAAATTACCTCATCCATACGAGAACCGGTTTCAATTAAAGCCGTACCGATTATAGTAAGCGAACCGCCGTTTTCAATATTTCTTGCTGCTCCGAAAAATCTTTTAGGTCTCTGAAGAGCATTAGCATCAACACCGCCCGTTAATACTTTACCTGATGACGGCACTACGGTATTATAAGCACGAGCTAAACGTGTTATCGCATCTACTAAAATTACCACATCTTTTTTATGTTCTACTAAACGCTTTGCTTTTTTGATAACCATTTCTGCAAGCTGCACGTGCCTACTTGCCGGTTCATCGAAAGTAGAGCTAACAACCTCCCCACGCACGGAACGTTGCATATCGGTTACTTCTTCAGGTCTTTCGTCTATTAACAGTACTATTAAAAATACTTCCGGATTATTGGTTGTAATTGCATGTGCTATATTTTGTAATAATACGGTTTTACCTGTACGAGGCGGTGCTACTATTAATGCACGTTGTCCTTTACCCATAGGGGCCACAAGTTCAATAACCCGTGTACTAAAATCCTTATTATCTTTACTATTATTTTCAAGTTCTAATCCTAATTTTTCATCAGGATATAAGGGGGTTAAATTATCAAAATGAACACGATGATAAGCTTTAGAAGGGTCTTCAAAATTTACTCTATTGACTTTCAGTAAAGCAAAATAACGTTCTCCGGCTTTTGGAGCTCTGATCTGACCTTCTACAGTATCACCGGTACGCAAACCAAAGCGACGAATCTGACTAGGAGAAATATAAATATCATCAGGGCCTGCTAAGTAGTTTACTTCCGGCGAACGTAAAAAACCAAATCCGTCAGGTAGTACTTCAAGTACCCCCTCTCCCACTATTAAAACTCCCTGCTCTACGGATTTTTTCAAAATTGCAAAAACTAATTCTTGTTTAAGTAATGAATTAATATTTTCAATTTTTAATTCTTCTGCTTGAGCTTGTAGTTCCTCCGGTAATTTACGTTTTAATTGTTTTAAATTAATAATATTACCGTTCTCTGCAAAATTATTATAATTGTTATTGGATTCGGTATTGTTAAGTTCTGCTGTGGATTCTTTATTAGTTGTGTTCATTATTTTATTATTAATAGATTATAATTGAAAAGTTGAGTTAGCAATCAAGTTTAAAGGTAAGTAATATACTTTTTAAGTTAGGAATCAAATTAGATTTTTAGAAAGTTTTATTTATTCTTGCGGTTTAAAGAATTATTTATCTTGTTAGCTTATAAGAGCTGGCTATGTATGTAAAAGCATACTAACAACGTTAATAGCACATTGTCAACCCAAATCGTCATTGCGAGCAGGTAATCGGTAAATGGTCATTGCGAGAAAATTACGAAGCAATCTTGGGAGTTTATTATTATTGCATGAGATTGCTGCACAGCTTACGGCTGCATAGCTCATGACGCCCCTGGTAACCTCTTCTCGCAATGACGGATGAATCAATCCACGTAACTCTAGCAATCCTTTGATTTTAACAATAACACATTTGTATTAAGTAATGGCATGCATACGTTTTTAACTTCATTTAATAAGGCCTCATTGCTTATTTCTTGGTTTAATTCGTTGCGTACCGCATCAAATATTTCTCTTAAACTTTTCTCTTCTACCATATATTTAAAAATATATTTAGTGCTTCTAAATATCGACATTGAGATATTAACATTATTTAATATCCCATTATTAATAGTAAAATTAATAACATTATTTACTACTGAAGGATTAGATTCCAAATGCTCATAAATTTGTTTAGCAAAATTGGCAATATTATGGAAGTACGGTATATTATCAAGGTCATCAAGAGAGGCTACACTATCTTTTTGATTTGATACGTAAAATGAATGTTTAATAATATTACCGGTAAGTATTTCGGAAATTGCTTCTCTAGTTACTTTATCCATCTTTTTAACTTTTTGTAGAAGTGAAAAATCTTTTATATAATTTTCCGGTCTTAATAACATTTTCTCTAAAGGATCAAGATAATCAACAAAATTTAAGCTTGCTTTTTCTACGAATTCATATAACTCAGGAACGGAATAGGCTCTATCCTGTTTGTGCAGGAACATATCATAAACTCCGACATCACCGAAATTTTGGTAATCTGAAAATAACTCCCAACCTCTTTTATACCAGTTAGTAGCAGGCAAATTATCTAGAATTAGCTTCCCGTTCATTACTTCTTCGATACGGCTTTTAGTATCTTTATTTATCATTTTCATTAAATCCTGAATTTGATAAACACCGGTACGTCCGTATTTAGCATATACCATTAAACCCATACCGCCGGTCGGCTTTAAAGAATCTTTTAAAGTTTTTAAACCTTCATCAGGATTTGCTAAATGATGAAGCACGCCGGTACAATTTATATAATCGAATTTTCCAAGTTTTAGATTAGGTATATTTAATATTGAATCATTAATCCATTTAATATTTTTAAGACCTCGTACTTCTGCACGTTTTTGTGCTACTTCCATGCTAGGCTTGCTGAAATCTAGATATATTATTTCGGCATTTTTATCTTTTAACTGCTCGGCAAGATAAATAGTCGAATCACCGGTGCCGCCGCCTGCTATTAAGCATCTAAAATTATTATTAAAATTTTCTTTTCCTTGATATAGAAAATGGTTTAATGCTCCTAAGAACTCACCGCATGTTGCAAGTAAATATTCTTTTTCTTGATTTGGGTCTCTGAAAGGATAAGGATAATCTTGATAATGCTCTTGTACTTCTGCTAAATCTTTAGCAATTGTAGTATTTTTTGTTTTCTTTAAATTTCTCATAAATTATTATTTTTTAAGTTGTTATTATATATACTTAGTCTATCTACTCTTTTAGAAGAATATCTTTTATAATTAATTGAATAGTATAATTATCTTGCCAATTATTAGTTTTTAACGTTCCTATTGCGGCAATATTTTTTGCTTTAGGGCTTAATAAAACATCTTCAAATGCAGTTCCTACCGAATTAAAAGCAATAGCAGATAAGGCTTTATTACCAAAGCCTCGCTTATTTGGAACAAGCATACATTTAATATGCTTACTTCCAACGATATCCGCTTTTAATACAAATAAATCATCAAATTTAAATATAGGCTCATGATTTCCTTGACCGAAAGGCTCTAAAGTGTTTAATTCCTCCATTAAAGGGAAATTCACACTATTAACCGTTAAATCAATATCATATTCCGCATGCTTATAATTTTCTAGTTTAGTTATACTAATTCTAAAAGCATTATTAAAAAAATTCTGCAATTCTTGTAATTTTTCAGCCGTTACGGTAAAACCTGCCGCCATAGCATGACCTCCGCCTGCTATTAGCAAATCTTTGCTTTTAGCATTGATAATTTCAGCACCAAAATCAATACCTAAAATAGAACGGCATGAAGCTTTACCAATCCCGTCATTTAAAGCTATAACTGCCACCGGCTTATCAAATTTTTCTTTTAATTTGCCGGCAACGATTCCTATAACGCCTGGATGCCATCCTTCTTTTACGATAAATAATAAACTACTATCTTGTTGTGTCAAAGCAATGTCCATCGCTTCTTCTATCATTAATAACTCAATTACTTTACGCTCATTATTGTGTTTTTCAAGTTCTTTAGCTAATGTATTTGCTTCATTAGAACAACTAGTAGATAGGAGATGAGCCCCTAAACTTGACTTTCCTACTCTACCGCCTGCATTGATACGCGGACCTAGAATAAACCCTAAATGATAACATTTTGGTATTTCATACAGCCCTGCCATATCATATAATGTTTTAATCCCTATATTTTGCCTTTGTTGCATTACTTTCAATCCGCTTGCAACAAATGCACGATTTAAGCCTGTTAGTTTCATCATATCGCAAACAGTACCAAGAGCCACTAAATCTAGATACTGCATTAGATTAGGCTGCAGCATTGTTTGCGTGAAATAATTTTGCTTCTTTAAATTCGATAATATTGCAGTTGCAAATAAGAAAGCAACTCCTACGGCTGCCAAATGTTTATATTCGCTTTTTTCATCAATACGATTTGGATTTACTATAGCTACTGCATCCGGTAATATTTCCGTAGCTATATGATGATCGATTACTATAACATCAAGGTTAACGTCTTTTGCGTATTTTAGGGCTTCATGTGCCATAGCACCGCAATCAACCGTAATTAATAATTCTGTGCCGTTATCTTTAATTTTTTGCATAGCAAAAGGAGTTGGACCGTATCCTTCAGCTATACGATCAGGAACATAAATATCACATAGTATCTTTAAATCTCTAAAAATATTTTTAAGTAAAGCGGCTGAAGTAGCACCGTCTACATCATAATCGGCAAAGATACATATTTTTTGGTTATTTAAAATAGCTGTAATGGTTCTATCTACAGCCTTTTCCATATCAAGTAGATGAAAAGGATCAGGTAATAAATTTTTGATTTTCGGTCTCAAGAAATTTTCTACTTCCTCTAGATTATTTACTCTTAATGATACTATCCTAGCAAGTAAATCACTAATTTTGAAACTACGACATAACTCGGTGACTATATCTTCGTTAATCAGTTTCTGCTGCCAGATTTTACCGTTTATAGATGCTTGTGGTTTCATTTGTTTATTAGGCTGTATTTTTGCTGTATATCTCCAAAAGTTTTTTAGCTTCATCATCTGCAATTAACGCTTCAACAAACTCATCTAATTGTCCGTTTTTAACTACTTCGTCTATCTTATAAAGTGTTAAGTTGATTCTATGGTCGGATACTCTTCCCTGTGGGAAATTATAAGTACGTATCCGCTCCGAACGATCTCCCGAACCTACCTGCTCTCTTCTGCTATCGGCTCTTTCTTGTTCCTTTTTACGTCGTTCTTCTTCATAAATTCTAGCACGTAGAATTTTTAACGCCTTTGCTTTATTTTTATGCTGTGACTTCTCATCTTGCAAGGCTACGGTAATACCGGTAGGGATATGAGTGATACGTACGGCAGAATCGGTAGTATTAACGTGCTGTCCACCAGCCCCTGAAGCTCTATAAGTATCGATTCTTAAGTCTTTATCTTCAATTTTAATATCAACCTCTTCAGCCTCAGGAAGTACTGCAACCGTTGCTGCCGAAGTATGAATACGTCCTTGTGATTCCGTTTCCGGTACCCTCTGTACTCTATGAACGCCTGACTCAAATTTGAGCTTAGAGAATACATCTTTGCCTTTTATTGACGCCGATGCTTCTTTATAACCGCCTATTCCGGTATCGGAAATTGCTAATATCTCAAAACGCCATCCTTTTAACTCAGCATATCTTTGATACATATTAAAAAGTACGGCAGCAAAAAGTGCCGCTTCTTCTCCGCCGCTTCCTGCTCTAACTTCAATAATAGCACTTTTACTATCCGCATCATCTTTTGGTAATAAAGCAATTTTTACGGCTCTTTCAAGTTTTGGTAACGAATTTTCAAGAGTGTATATTTCGTCTTCAATCATTTCTAAAGTGGCATTATCAAGTCCCACTTCTAGCTTAAAATTATTTGCTTCTTCAAGCTCAGATTTAGCCTTATTATATTCTTTAATTTTTGCTACAACATCTTCAAGTTCTGCATATTCTTTAGATGCATTAACAAACTCGTCTCCCATAATGCCGGAAGATAGTTTGTTGCCTAAATTTTCGTATTTGTCTAAAATTTTTGCTAAATTATCTAAAAAACGCATGTTATTTTATTGTGATTTGTTTATGGGTGAGATTTCAACGTTATTATGAGAAGCAACTGAAAATTGCGACGAAGCAATCTCAGGATATTTGACGAGATTGCCACGCAGCCTATGGCTGCTCGTAATGACAACTTATATCAACATCAAAGCGGGACTCTCTATAAACTTTTTAAATGCTGCCAAGAACTCAGCACCGACTGCTCCGTCTACTACTCGGTGATCGGCAGAAAGAGTTACGTCCATAATTGCTGCTATAGTTATTTGATCATTCTTGACTATAGCACGTTTTGCACTAGCTCCGACGCCCATTATACAACTTTGCGGTGGGTTAATTATAGCATTGAAATTCTTAATACCGTACATACCGAGGTTAGAAATGGTAAACCCTCCGCCCTGAAATTCTTCAGGGGTTAATTTATTATCTTTTGCTTTCTTTATTAATGCTTTCATTTCACAAGATAGTTCTAGAATGTTTTTTTGATTGGCATTTTTAACTATCGGTGTAACAAGCCCGTTCTCAATCGCTACCGCTACTGAAATATCGACATTATTGTAATATCTAATTGCATCTTCTCCCCAGCTAGCATTGGCATTTGGCACTTCTTGTAAAGCTTTGGCTACTGCTAAAATAATAAAATCATTAACCGATATCCTTGTTGATTTATCTTCAGAAAAAGATTTATTAATGTCTTCTCTTATATCTAACAATTTATCGACATTACATTCTATAGATAAATAAAAATGTGGAACTGTTTGTTTAGATTCAAGCAGACGCTTGGCTATAATCTTGCGGATATTATTATTTGGGACTAAACGATATTCTTCAGGATTTCTGCTAACTATTTTATTATGAGCAGTGCTAGGAGTATATGATAAGATATCTTGTTTGACTATTCTACCGTGTGGACCGCTACCTTTCACGCTCTCAAACCTAATATTTCCCATTTTTGCAAGTCTTTTTGCAAGCGGTGAGGCGAATATTTTACTAGCATCATGTTTTATAACTGTTACCTGTTCTTCTACATTAGCTATATTCTCGTGGGGTTTCGGAAGATTAGCATCTGTTTTCGGTAACGGTGATACACTATTATTTTTTGCAATAAACGCATCAATGTCTGTTTTTTCTTCTCCCTCTTCACTTAACACGGCAATTAAAGAGTTAACAGATACATTTTGACTATTTTGTGGGATAACTATTTTGGCCAGTATACCTTCGTCTACTGCTTCTAATTCCATCGTTGCTTTATCGGTTTCAATTTCAGCAATTACTTCTCCAGGATTAACTTTGTCCCCTTCTTTTTTTAACCACCTAGCTAGATTTCCTTCCGTCATAGTTGGAGATAAAGCAGGCATTAAAATTTTAATTGGCATAACTTATTTAGATTTGACCTTTTATTGTTGTTATTACACGTCATTGCGAGGAGAGGCCAAGCCTCGACGCGGCAACCTCATGCAACAGTAACATTCCTGAGATTGCCACACCTCTCTACGTTCGCGCGCAATGACGATTTGAGTAGCTATTGCACCTTAATATCAGGGCTAACGATCATTATCATCTGTTTACCTTCCATTTTAGCATGCTGATCGATTTTAACGAGTCCTTCGAGCCCTACTTCTATACGTTTAAATAGTTCTTGACCGACCTCTTTATGAAGAATCTCTCGTCCCTTAAACCATAAAGAAATTTTTACTTTATCTCCGTCTTTTAAAAATTCTTTTATTTTTCTTAACTTAGTTTCAAAATCACCTATACTAATATTAGGTTTAAATTTCATTTCTTTAAGTACGACGATTTTTTGTTTTTTGCGTGCTTCATGCAAACGTTTTTTGCTTTCGTACTTAAACTTACCAAAATCTAGAATTTTACAGACAGGGGGTACAGCATTCGGTGATATCTCGACTAAGTCAAGACCGACTCTTTCCGCCATATCTAATGCTTCTCTAATATTTACGACACCGTGCATTGCGCCATTTTCGCCTACTAAACGCACTTCTTTAGCTCTGATTTCTCTATTAGCCTTAGGAAAATTATTTTTAGAAATAAAATGTCTCCGTATTATGTTTATAAATAAATATATATTGCATTTAACTTATTTTATTTAAAATTACAAGTAAATACAATATTTTATCTTTAATTTTATTTAGAAAGTTTTAAAAAAAATTGAAACTACAAGACAAATTCCAAATATTAATAAACAGATTCGTGTTAATTTAGCGACTCTTGCCTGTATTTTCAAGTTTTTTAGGTCTATAGCATGCTTATGAGCTTGCTCTTGTTGTGCCATATGCATTAATGCCTGTAAAGTACCGGGATAAATACTCTCATACTCACTGATTAAATCAATTGGCGGTAATATATGTTCAAATTTTTTACGGTAAAAATTATTATCAGGTTCGTTTACACTAAAAGTCTTAGCATAACCTTTATTTAATCTATTATTTTTGTTAAAAAAACGTTTAGTCTCTTTCATATCCCTGTTTTATTTTTTGAAATGTATATAATATATTACTTTCAACTATTTTAAAATAATCAATTAATTGCGTTTCTTTTTTTTGCTGTTGTTTGGAGCTTTTCATATTTATTATATTCTGTAGCTCTGCATATACTAGTTTTATAAAACTTTGTTTCATTGATTATACTAAATTTATAAAATCTGTTTTTGGTATTAGCGGTTCGCCCCTAAAATTTATAGCATTATTAAATTTATTGCAACAGGTTATAAAATTTTTATCACATCCGGCAGTAATTTTTACTGCCTCGGCATCTTTAACATAATCCGGTATAATATCCTCTAATATAATCAAATCACCGAAATTGCTTAGAACTTTACTGTTAAAACGATTTTGCTGAATATAATTTGACCGCCGTTATAATAGCCGTTTTCTTTATCTAAATCCAGTATTCTTAAACTGTCCTTGAGCATTTCTTTAACCTTATACATGCCACTATATAAAGCTTTATCTATTTTACATTGACTATCTCCGAAAACTGCTCTACATGCTTTACTATATCGATTAATTATAGTCTGATTATATTTTACCGTTTCGGATTTTAAATGTATTTAAAAGTTAAAATCGTATTTTGTATATAAAGTGCAATAATCATGATCGCTATTTGTTAAGTTTAATTCCTCACCGCTAGCTCGCTTAATTTGAAAACAATAAACAAAATTCGTAAGCTTTGTAATTACCTCTTCAATCGCAATACTCATATAATCACCTCCACTAACTCTATGTTGTATCACGCTATAGAACCGTCATTACAATAAGAATATTCAAAACTATCTATACTAAATCTAACTGCTACGTCCAAAGTAAAATCAGCAGTTAAAATTACATCTTGACCTAAGGGACTTGGTAAGGTCACTATACCATCGTTGTAATCTACAATGCCCATAGTTCTTACATTATTAATGTATAGAATGACACTATTATTAACCGGTTTAGTGATAACTCTCGTAAGGAGCAATAGGATCGCCATATACCTTCCTTAGCTGAAATTTATTTAAATTACCGTCCCCTTTAGCAATAACTTCGTTAATTCCTCTATAATCTGCATCATTCCTAAATCTCAAAGCACCATTACTTCCACATCTTGCTTTAAAAAAGCTATTAAATTGCTCAAATTCCGTACTGCTTAACCTTGCATTTTTGATTAAATATTTCTGACTCGTTAATTGCGAAAGGATCTTCACTATTTTGCTGTTGACATATTTCAATAGTTTTTACGTGAGTAACAACACTTGGTTTGAGAAATTTTTCATTAATATTTACTGACAATAAGGAGGTATTTATACATTGTTCATGCTTAAGTTCTCTTCCGACTAAGACCATAATATCTTTAAATTGTGTTATATTTATATTTTGAAGTTCATAATTAGGCATTTTTTATTACTTCGTCATATAATTCTACTAAACCTTCACATGCGTTATTATTACACGTAAATAGTGTACATTTAAAAGCTTTTTCAATTTTATAAAATCTTGCATTAATGTACGAATGTTATTAGAAGAAAGTTTTTTAAATTCGTTTAATTGCTCATATGCATTTATTAAAAATGCTTGAGACAGATAACTTGGGTTGTTATTCTCTTGGGGCATATATTTATTACCTTGTTAAATTGGAGCTTAAGTAGAAGTTAACAAAAATTAAATCTACAATTTAAATTTAGTAATATTTTTGCTAAAAAAAAGTTCGGCAGTGGAAAAAGAGATTATTTTTTTGGACGGTAGTTGCAATATTATTCTGCCGGTATTATCGATATCTTTAAAAAGACCGGTTACTATATCATTTTGATATTTAACGCTAATATTTTCATATAACTTATAAGCATGTTCTAACCATTTTTTTCTAATAAAAGGAAAACCGTTATTATGCCAAATTTGATAATATTCTTCAAAATTTTCTATTAATATCTCAAGTAAAGCTTGCGGTTCTATAGGTGGTAGATTTTCGCTTATTAAGCTAGTAGTAGGCTGGTCGATATTATCAGGGTGATAGGTAATATTAATGCCGATACCGATAATAAGGTAATAATTATTTTCTACTTTAACAGATTCAAGAAGTATACCGGCAATTTTCCGACTGTTAATTAATACATCATTGGGCCATTTTAGTTGTATAATGTTATTTTCGTTCCTTATGTCATTCCCGCTTTCGCGGGAATGACATAGAGAACTATGGGAGTGACATAAAGAGGTTATACTCTCATAAACGCTCAGTGCCGTAACAAAAGATAATTGCGGCAATAATTCTAGCTCTTTATCAGGCTTTATTAGTAAACTTACATGTAAGTTACCTGACCTAGACTGCCAGTTTTTGCCGCTTCTACCACGTCCATTAGTTTGAGATTTGGCAAGTACTGCATAGTTTGAATCAACTTTAGCATTCTGAGCCATTTTCATAGCCTCAGAGTTTGTACTGTCTAGTTTGTCAAAAACAATTAGTTTAAATTTACCGATATTCATTTTTTTTTGAGTAGCCGTCATTGCGAGAAAAGGCGAGCTTTGTTGCATGGCTTGAAAAACCCGCTCGATGTCATTCCCGCTTTCGCAGGAATGACATAAAAACACCTAACTCGCCCCCTACTGACATGACTTGTAGCTACACTATGTTTGCTTTGAATTTTTGGTGCTTCGCTTTTACTCTTAGTTATAAAGCTTTCTAAATCTTGTTTAGTAAATTTAAACTTAGCAATATTTTCATCAAAGGTTTTAGTTTTATCAAATCTTACATCTTTATTTTTATCTATTCCAAGTACCTCAATGACACTATCTTTTATTTTACTTGAAGCAGCAGTATCATTTAAGGTATACAATAAAACGTTCAATGAGTTTGTATCGGCTTTTAGTGTATTATTACGACTAGTTGCAGCAATAATTACATATTCTTTAAGCTTTGCATTTAATTCTTTTGCGTTTAATGCTCCGGTTTTACAAAATGATAATAACATCTTTGCTTTATCATCATGATTTTCAATAACTCCTTCTTGCCATTTAGAAGTATTATTTTCTTTTGACTGAATAAACATTTCTAACAATTTAGTGCCAAATGTTTTATGTAGATTTTTAGTATCATAAACTTCATAAACATTTAGTAGAAATTTTTGATGGTCAAATATTTTATCTGCTTCTTTGCCAAGGTCATGATTATTCAAATGTTCTCTAGTTTGACAATATCCTTTAATATGCAAATAATTAGAATATTTTTGTGCATCTTTGAAATCCAAAGTATCTATTCCGGCAGTATCTAAAACAGCAGTGTTTAAAGCATTTTCACGTAACTGTTCATTAGTTGCTCTTAGAGTTTCAGTAT
Source organism: Rickettsia sp. Tenjiku01 (assembly GCF_001653015.1). NCBI lineage: Bacteria > Pseudomonadati > Pseudomonadota > Alphaproteobacteria > Rickettsiales > Rickettsiaceae > Rickettsia > Rickettsia sp. Tenjiku01. The sequence goes on along the minus strand of NZ_BCMR01000008.1, from coordinate 55,803 downwards.
ATTTAAATTTTCCTCCTACTTTTGCAAGTGTCTTAAATAATATATCAGCTAAAAACTTTACAGATATCACTTGGGCTTTCAAATTTTTTTGCATTTACACTAAATATAATATTTGCATCAGCTTCCATACCCGTACCAAAAGCAATAGCTAGAGTTCTACCTTGTTTTTTAGCTAAGGTAATCTCCTCCATATTATCAGTTATTGCTTTTGTATCAAATTCCAGTTCATTGCCTTTAAAATATTTTGTCGGTATATTATCTCTATATCCGCCGTCTATATATTTTGTACTGTCAATTTCTACCGGCTTAAAAACAAGCGGTATAGAAGCAGAAGCACAGCAAGCTAAAGTAATTTCAACATTTGGCGTATCAAAGCTATTGAAAATAGTTAGTTCACTTGTCTCTTGCTGAGTTGCCATAATTACTAAATCTTTATACTGCACTGGATTGTATTTTCGCAGTAACGCTATATCCTTAAAATATATTTTACCGTCTTTTGGTTGTATCTTTCTCTTAATTCATCAAGCGCTTTATCATATTTAACATTTACTATATATCTGAGCTCTGTAAAAAATTTCCTATATTTTCTTTAATAACAAGTTCTAATAGAGCATATAAAGGTTTACCGTCTTTATTTAACTGTACTATATCCGTAGAAAATCCTTTTTTTCCAAGTAAAGTTTGCAGATTTGTATTTTTAGAAATTTCTTCAAATCGCTCAGGCGGGTGTCCCAAGAGCTACCACTGTGGCAGTTATAGCACCAGCGGAAGAACCTGCGACCGCCTTGACATTATCTAAAATACCAGCTTTTTTTGCTGTCTCATAAGCTCCGGAATATATTACTCCCTTAGCTCCGCCACTAAAAGCTATATATTCGATAGGAGCTTTCTGTGCTTGCTCTAACTCCTGCAATGTTTTTGTTTGATTGCTAGAAGATTGTTGAATTTTTTTAGGTCTTTTAACTCCTCTAATATATCAGATTGCTCATTAACTACAGGAGTTTGTGACTCTTGCTTCAGATTATTAATAATAGGATGTTTTCTTACCTTTATATCAGCCATAGTTTTATTTTATTAAGTTATCTTCTACAAACTTCCAGTTAATCATATGCTTAATAAATATGTCAACATAATCAGGTCGTTTGTTACGATAATCAATATAATAAGCATGTTCCCATACATCACATGCAAGAAGCGGCTTCATACCGTGTGCTATAGGTGTACCGGCATTAGCGGTTTTTATAATTTGTAACCTATTATCGTGATATACAAGCCATGCCCAGCCGCTACCGAATTGCCCTACTGCCTCTTGCTTAAACTGTTCGCAAAACTCTTCAAAACTACCGAAATCTTTATTAATTTGTTCTAATATTTTACCGCTTGGCTTACCTCCGCCCTGCGGCTTTATTGAATGCCAAAAAAAGGTATGATTCCATATTTGGGCTGCGTTATTAAAAATAGCCGCATTTGAGTTTTGTGATGACCATTCTATTATTTCTTCTAAATCTTTTTTTTGTAATGCTTCTTTATCTTTGAGTAAATTGTTTAGATTTTGTACATAAGTATTATGATGCTTACCATGATGATAATCAAAAGTCTCGAGAGTAAAATGTGGTTTAAAACTTTCTTTCTCATAAGGTAAATCAGGTAAGATAAAAGGATATGAGGTTTGATTAGATTTGTTGCAATAGGTCATGTTATTTTCTCCTATGTTGGTTTTTATATATTTATAATAGCGGGAATCAATACGTCATTGCGAGGAAAAATTGAAAATTTTGACGAAGCAATCTCAGGAGTCCTACTTTATGAGATTGCCACGCTCCTTGCAGTTGCTTGCAATGACGATTTAGTATCCACGCAGACATGACATCATAGTAACTTATAAAAATCGGAAGCTAAATAAAGCGATCCGGTTATTATAATATTTGCTTTATTATCGCCGTTTATCTTCTTTATATCACTAATCGCTTCTTCGAGTGAGTCACTTTCGCTAAAATCAATACCACTCTTTCTGCCTTCCAAATTTATTGTTTCTGCACTATGACTTAGCGGTTCGGATAAAACTTTAACGCCGTAACCTTTAATTGTCAAATCCTTAAAGTAAGAGCAAAATTCCTCAATATTCCTATTTTTAGTCATACCGAGTATTAAATATATCGATGATTTTAAATTATCACGCATCCAATTTGCCAAAACTTGAGCTCCGCTATTATTGTGAGCTACGTCTATCCAAATTTGAACATTATCACCTATTAATTTAGAATATTTTTTCGGTTCTATTTTTTCGATTCTAGCAGGCCAAATAGTATTTTGTAATCCTTTAGCAATAACCTCATTATTAATATTAAATTGTTTGTTAATAAGGCTTATTAAGGCAATAACGCTTGCAGCATTTATTAATTGATGATCACCAAGTAGCGAAGGAGTCGGAAACTCATAGGTAAAATTTCGTGATGAATAAATAAATCCGTTGTCCGTCTTTTTAATACCGAAATCATATTCATAACAGAAACTCGGTACTTCTAACTCTTCAGCCTTGGCAAATAATGTTTCATAAACTTCCAAAACTTGCATACTTATAACGCAAGGAACGCAAGACTTCATAATACCAGCTTTCTCAACTGCTATTAGGGGTAATGTATTACCCAGCATATGCATATGATCATATGAAATAGGTGTAATTAAAGTAATTAACGGTTGTTCTACTATATTTGTTGCGTCTAACCGACCGCCTAGTCCCGTCTCTAAAATTAATATATCGGCTTTTGTTTTCTCAAATGCTAGAAACGCTGCTGCCGTAGTACCTTCAAAGAAGCTAGGTTCAATATTAAATTTTTCGCTTGCTATCCTCACCTGCTCACAAACCTGCCATAATTCATTATCCGAGATTTTCTCACCTGCTACTACGATTCGTTCATTAAATTCTAATAAATGAGGAGATGTATAGCAATGTACCTTATAACCGGCAAGCGTAAAGATGCTTTTAAGCATAGCACTACTTGAACCTTTACCGTTTGTACCTGCTATATGTATGACGGGAGGAAGCCTTAAATGAGAGTTACCTAAGGCTCTTAAAAGTCTTGCTATATTTTCAAGATCATATTTAATGTTATTTTTCCAGGTCGGCACCGGAAAATGCGGCATTAGCATTGTTATTGATTTTTTTCATGAATGATAGAGTTATACCATATTTGTTGTCAACTTAAAGATCGATGCCATTCCTGCAAAGGTGGTGTTTTTGCATGGCTCGAAAAACCTACTCGGTGTCATTCCCGCACAATCGGGAATCCAGGGTAAAGCGAGATAAATCAAGCTTTTAGAAAGCTTAAAAGTAGCGGATTCCCGTTTGCGCGGAAATGACATCGAAACTTTAGATCAACTGTTTTTAGGCAATACTGCAGTTCATCGAGTTTTTGGTTTTACTGCATTGATAAGTCCAATTAATAATACTGATTTAATTATTCCCGGTATTATAAAAGGTAATACGCCGCCGTAAAAGGCACCGCTTACTCCTAAGAGTGTAGAGAGCCACATCCAGCCTAAACTCATAATAATTATATTACCGATCAAACATAAAGATATCTGATTTAACCATTGATTAGAAGTAAAAATTTTATCTTTTAAGCTAACCATAACATATACGGCAATTACAAAACCTGCTAGATATCCTCCGGTAGGACCGAATAATATTCGTACACCGCTGGAAAATTCTCCGAACACAGGGATTCCCATTGCTCCAAGAGTTATGAAAGATAATATTGTTAAAGGTGCGGTAGTCTTATTATATGTAAGTCCGATGAATATCACTGCAACGGTTTGCAATGAAATAAATATAGGCTTTATAGGTATTACTATTTGTGAACAAATAGTAAGTAATGCCACTCCTAAAACTATTTCTATTGCTTGCCTTGTGGTTAACGGTAGTGAGATTGAATTAAGTTGCATAAAATTACCGCATGATTTATTTTTAAGTAATTACACTAAATAGAATTATATAATGTCCTTGTCAAGAATATAAAAATGAAAATAAAAATTTATAATGATCTAGGAGTTTCAAAAGAAAGTATTAAGCATTGCGTGCATACCTTAAGACTTTATGCTCCAAAGTATAACGTAGATTATATTACTGCACAAGAAATTATACACGAAAAGTGGGTTCAAAACACCTTATTACTTATTTTACTCGGTGGAAGAGATTTATACTATGTACAAAAATTGCAAGGCAAAGGAAATGCTAATATAAAGAATTATATTAAAAACGGTGGTAATTTTCTTGGGATATGTGCAGGCAGTTACTACAGCGGTAACTATGTAGAATTCGCTAAAGGAACAAATATAGAGGTTATAAGTAAAAGAGAATTAAAGATTTTCAATGGAACGGTTAGAGGACCATTGCTTGCTCCTTATTATTACAACTCACATAAAGGAGCAAGAGCCGCTTATCTCAAAATAAATCCAACACTTAATTTAAATATTAAGAATTGTTATGCTTTTTATAATGGCGGTGGATATTTTATTGATGCAGAAAATACCAAAGATACTGAAATAATAGCAAGTTATGAGGATTCTCAGGCTGCAATAATAAAATGTACTTACGGCGACGGGACAGCTATTTTAAGTGGAGTTCATCTTGAATATGAGCCTGCACTCATAAAAAATCAATCTCTTAATAAGATTCATAAAATACTAAAAGCTCATGATACGGAAAGAATCAAATTATTAAATTATATATTAGACTTCTTTGGAAACACGCTTATAGAGAGGAATTTGTAGGAAACACGCAGCACAACAGAACCGCAGCGTACGTAGAAGTACGTGAGAAGGATGCGAGCAGCGAATTGACGCACAAATTACCTCTAGAAGTAGAGTTGCCGAAGAAGTCTATTCAAAAATCTAAATCTGTATAATAGTTTGGAGGGGTAAAGCCAGGGATTCTATCTTGTAGTAATAACCTAAAAGCTGGTCTTGATTTAATTAGTGAATACCAATGTTTGATAAGCGTCCATTTATCCCAATAAATCTCACCGAAATAATCGAGTACCGATAAGTGACAACTTGCGGCAATATCGGCAATAGTTAGTGAATCCGATACAAGATAACTTCTTTTTTCTAGTAAAGAAGTTATATATTCTAAGTGATAATTTAAATTCTTTTTTGCAACACGTAAAAACTCGGTTCGTGGGCTGCTCATTTTAGCAATTGATCTTATAACTTTTTCATCGATAATAATCTTAGTCACTTCACGATAAAATTTATCGTTAAACCAAAAGAATAATCGTCTAATTTCGCAACAAATATCAATATCTTCATCTAAAAAATTAAAATTCGGATATTTGCTATTAAGATATTCAACAAAAGGATAAATACCTACCACAAATAAGCCGTATGATTCTGCTAAAATAGGTAAAGTTCCGGCAGGATTTATGTTTAAGAAATCTTTATTGAATTGCCAATAATCTTCTTTAATCGTAGTAAATTCTATATCTAATTCTTTTAAGAAGACACGGGCTTGTCTTGAAAGAGGACAAATAGGATTATGATATAACTTTTTCATTAAATTGTGTTACAGTCCTAGTCATTCCGCGACTTGATCGCAGGATCTATCAATATTTGTTAAGCTATTTTCTAAGCTCCCGCGATCAAGTCGCGGGATGACAATAAGGTCTATAAGCCGGATTCTGTATGAATATAAATTCATTGCAGTTATTTATCTAGGATAAACGTTACCGTTTACCTCAAGCGATCTACCCGCATTACAAGCCGGCTAGAGATAACCCGGGAACTTGATAAGTTCTGTAACGCCTATTTGATCTTGCTCTTGGTGGGGTTTACCATGCGTAATTTGTTACCAACTTACCGGTACGCTCTTACCGTACCTTTTCACCCTTACCAAAAATACTTGATCAACTGCAAAAATTGGCTGCGTCATTTCACAAGTACTACGGTACTCACGTATTAAGTATACGCTCCGTTCCTCGTCTTGTGAACTCCTAGCTCTTTTTGAAGTTGATCTTCGTATTCATACTTGGCGGTGTATTTTCTGTGGTACTGTCCCTAAAGTAATAATACTCTGCCGGAGGTTAACCGGCACCATACCTCTATAGAGTCCGGACTTTCCTCGTGATCTATAGCTTTGCTATATCATCACGCAACTGCACGACCATTTAGTATTATGGTCAATTTTCTTAAATTAGTCAATAACATTTAGAATAAGTTCAATTAACTTATTAGGTTCTGTGAAGGTTTCTAATTGATTTGCTATTTTGAGATATTTTTTAGCGAAAATTAATAAGATTTTTTTAATTTGACTTTTGTACACAGAATATAATTAAATTAATAAGTATAATAACAATTTAAAATTTCAACTATTTTATTAAAGATATTCTTAATTTAACGTTGCTACTATTTTTTTCATACTGTATAAATATGTATTTAATGCTTCTAAACACATAAATTGTTAGCAAATTTTGATATATGATATGAAAAAATTAATTTATTATTTTGGCAGTAATGGTAGTGATGGAAACGCTAGCATGAAAAATATACTTGGTAACAAAGGTGCTGGTCTTGCCGAAATGTCCAACCTAAAACTACCTATTCCTGATGGTTTTACAATAACTACAGAGCTATGTAATTATTTTTATACCCACAATAATAACTTTCCTAAAAACTTTCAAAGCGACTTAAAAAAAGCTATCACTGAACTTGAAATAATTACCGGTAAAATTTTCGGCAGTACAAGCAATCCTTTATTGTTATCGGTGCGTTCGGGCTCTACGATTTCAATGCCTGGAATGATGGATACTATCCTTAATCTTGGAATGAATAACGAAGTATGTAATGCTCTTGCGGATTCCTGCGGTGATAAACGATTTGCTCTTGATAGTTACAAAAGATTTTTAGAAATGTACGGTTCAACGGTATTATCTATACCTAGTGATCTATTTGAACAAATTTACGAAAAGCACAAGATGCAAGCCGATATTCATAAAGATAGAGATATTACCGTAGAATTATTAGAAAAAATTATTGATGATTTCAAACGGTTGCATATTAAGTATACTAAGCAACTAATTAATGATCCTTATGAACAGTTAGAATCGGCAATTAAAGCGGTGCTACATTCTTGGATGAGTAATAGAGCGGTTATATATAGAAAAATCAATAATATTTCGGAGGATTTCGGTACGGCTATTAATATCCAAGCAATGGTTTTCGGTAATTTAGGTAAAACTTCAGCTACGGGAGTTGCTTTTACTAGATCACCTTCTACAGGAGAAAAAAAGCTCTTTGGAGAGTTTTTAATAAATGCTCAAGGTGAAGACATAGTATCGGGAACTAGAACACCCATGCCTATTATTGCAAATGATTCAAATTCTATGCAAGCAATGATGCCGGAAGTGTTTAAGGAGTTATCACAAATTGCACAAAAGCTTGAAGCACATTACTTAGATATGCAGGATATAGAATTCACTATAGAAAATAATAAGCTATATATTTTGCAAACACGTACTGCAAAAAGAACAGCCATCGCTGCTATTAATATTGCCGTACAAATGGTAGAAGAAAAGCTTATTTCTAAAGAACAAGCCTTAATGCGAATCGATCCGGAATCATTAAATCAATTATTACATACAAGAATTGATTACAGTAAGGGGCTTACTTCTATTGCTGAGGGGCTACCTGCTTCTCCTGGGGCTGCAACAGGTATTGCAGTATTCTCACCTTATGATGCTGAAAAATTATCTCATCATCATAAAGTAATTTTAGTACGCCATGATACTAGTCCTGAGGATATTAACGGAATGCATGTTTCTTCAGGTATTTTAACTATTAGAGGGGGAATGACTTCACATGCTGCAGTTGTGGCAAGAGGTATGGGGAAGCCTTGTGTTTGCGGTACAAGTAATTTATCTATAGATGAGAAAAAGCAAATATTAACAGCAGGCGACATAGTTATTAAACAAGGTGATATTATAACGATTGACGGAGGTAGTGGTAAAATCTTCTTAGGTGAAATGCCGTTAATTCAACCTACTTTCAGTGAGGAATCAAAATTAATTTTAGATTGGGCAGACGAGATTAGTAGCTTAAAAGTTCGTGCAAATGCTGAAACAGTTAACGATGCTTTAGTATCTGTAAAGTTTGGAGCTCAAGGTGTAGGTTTATGTCGTAGCGAACATATGTTTTTTGATAAAAATAAAATTCCTTTAGTAAGAGACATGATTATTGCTCCTGATATAGAACGGAGAAAGCTTGCTGTGCAGAAATTATTACCTCTGCAAACTGAGGATTTTAAAGCTTTATTCAGAGTAATGAAAGATAAACCGGTAAATATTAGATTACTTGATCCGCCGTTACATGAGTTTTTACCTACCACCGAAGAAGATAAAAAGAATTTGGCCAATAGCTTAAATCTACCTTTATCCATGATTAATCAACGTCTTCATGCTATGCATGAAGTAAATCCTATGCTCGGTCACCGTGGATGTAGACTTGGTATATGTTCGCCGGAAATTTACCAAATGCAAATTGAAGCAATTTTTACAGCTATTTTTGAGCTACATAAAAAAGAACATATAGAATGTAACTTAGAATTAATGATCCCTTTAATTAGCAATGTATGTGAAATAAAAAAGCTTAAAATGGATATTTATGCGGTAATAGAGGAATTAGAGCAACGTTATAGATATAAGTTTTCCTTTACGCTCGGTACTATGATAGAACTACCCAGGGCAGCACTCGGCAGTAAGAAAATAGCTAAGGAAGTTGACTATTTTAGTTTTGGTACTAATGATTTAACTCAGACTACATATGGAATTTCTAGAGATGATATTGCATCTTTTCTTCCATATTATTTAGAAGAAAAGATTTTTGAATCCGATCCATTTACTACTCTCGATGAAGAAGGAGTAGGAGAATTAATTGAAATTGCTATAAAACGCGGAAAAAGCAGTAATGCTAATTTGAAACTCGGAGCTTGCGGAGAACATGCAGGGAACCCTGCCTCTATAGAATTTTTTCATAGAATGAATTTAAACTATATTTCTTGTTCTCCATACCGGATCCCTATAGCAAGAATCGCCGCAGCACAAGCTAAAATTAAACACGGGTGATAAAGGCGTTGTTGCGAGCGGGTATTGGATACCTATAGTACCGGACATTTTCGTTCTATATCATTTCCGCGTGGCCTTGTTGCGTGAATCAATTTCACCTCTGTCATCCCGTGGCTTGACCACGGGATCCAGTTAAAAATACTAAAATTATTAGTATTTTTTATTGTTTTTTGGACCCCGTGGTTAAGCCACAGGGTGACACAGTGGGTTTTACCGGTTCACGCAATGACCAAAAAATTATTTACAAATTAATATGATCATAATACCAATATTAAGCATTTTTGGGTTTTCATCTTTTTTTGCCAAATATTTCAAAACAAAATTGACTTTCGCTATTCCCATAACAATCAGCATATTAGTACCGATTTTATATTGTTTTGCTATGTTAAAGCTATTACCGGCTGCAACATATATATATTATTTCATCGGTATATTTTTAGCTTTCATGTCATTCCTGCATTTTATAGGCGTTGTTGTAGGGGGTGGCTCCGCTCCTGTCATCCCGCAACTTGATCGCGGGATCCAGTTAAAAATGTTTAGTATTTTTAAGTTATATTTTTGGATACCGTGGTCAAACCACGGTATGACACCGCACGCATTTCTTGATCTACGCAATAATACCTTGTTCATGTCATTTCTGTGGAAGCAGGAATCTAGAAAAAATATAATTGAAATCATTGTATTTACTTTATTGATTCTTTTGTTTTTTCTTTATACCAGAGATGCATCGCTGCATTCTTATGATGATTTCTCACATTGGGGAATATTTACTAAAGAATTGTTATATTTCGGTGTTTTTGAAAATCAGTCTTCGTTAACTTCCATTATTACTACTCATGCCCATTATCCAAGAGGAGCTGCCGTTTATCATTATTTTATGCTGCTACTTTCAGGTTATTCGGACGGTAACGTCTTATTTGCTCATTTCTTATTACATTTAGCATTTCTAGCTCCTTTAGCCGCAAATAAGAAATTGTGGCAAACCGGAATGTTGTTTTCACTTTTACTTTGCGGCGTAGTATTATATACGACCGGAATTCGTTCAATATATAACGATAGTACTATTGGCTTAATGTTCGGAGCTATTTTTGCAATTTATATCCTTGCAAAAGACAAGAAAAAAGCATTATTGCTTATTTTACCTATTACGATATTACTTGCCTCTTTCCGAGAAATTGGAACATGGCTTGCTAGTTTTGCTTCGATAATTCTTATAGCTCATAATACAATTTTTTATAAAAAGCCTAAAAAATCAAGTGATTATATTACGTATCTGATGTTACTTACTTTACCTATTTTGTGTAATTTTATTTGGATGAGTTATTTTAAAAACACCCATGATTTTTTTGACAGATGCGAACATAGTTTTAGCAATTTAGTATATATTGCTGAAAATTTTAATGAACAGCATAGATCATTATTACTAAATTACGGTAAATTTCTCTTGTTATTCTTATTAAAAGAAGGAAGTTTAGTTGTATATACTATTTGTATAGCCGCATGGTACGGAATTCGTAAATATAAACCGGATTTGCTGAAAGAATATAAATTTTTCCTGATAAGTACATTTGCGTGTTTTATAATTTTTGCTTTGTGGCGGTTATATTTATATTTCTTTAACTTTAGTTATGAAGAGGCAATGAGAGGGGCATCGTTACTTCGATATCTTGGATGTTATGTTATAGCTATCGGAATGATTGCAGCTTCGTATGTTAAAAATAGTATTTTCTTACACAAGCAAAGTAATAAAGAGTTATTTATATTCCTTCTGCTTCTTGCTGTTTCTACGTTTTCCGTAGTAAAAAATATACTAAGAATCAAACACTTAAACTTAGAACAAAAGAATTTTATCCAGCAAACAACAGAAGTTAAAAAGCTATTGGAGCAAGGCAATAAAATTGAATTTAACTTTAGCGGTAAGAAAGATAATTTACAATGTTATATATTAAATTATAATCTAGTACCGTATTTAGGTAAGAAATCCTTACAAGAATGCATAAAAGCTCCTAAAGAAGCGATTATAGAAACAAAGGAAGAAGCGGTATACGCTCCTTTTAAATAGCGTTGAGGATTTGTTGCACAGCTCCTATGTCATTCCTGTGTGGCCTTGTTGTGTAGATATTACCCCATCATTGCGAGCAGTTGTAGTACTTGCGTGGCAATCTCATAAAATAATAACAGACTTCTGAGATTGCTTCATCAATTGCTATGCAATTTCCGTAGCTCAGATGGGAAAGCTGATTCACGCAACAACATCACGCGAGAATAACATAAAACCAATATAGATTTTAACAATTATGGATATAAAATATAATTTAGCTGCCGCTTACCGAATAATGGCGTATTTATCGCTGGATGATCATACTTATACGCATCTATCCGCAAGACCTAAAAATGCCGTTTTCTACTATATTTATCCTTTTGGACTAAGATTTGAAGAAGTAACTACAGAGAATCTTTTAAAAGTTAGTTTAGACGGACAAATTTTAGAAGGAGAAGAATATCAATATAATAAAACCGGTTACTTTATTCATGGTAGTATTTATAAAACACGCCCTGATATTTCTGCTATTTTTCATTATCATACTCCTGCAGCTATTGCCGTTTCTGCTTTAAAATGCGGGCTTTTACCGATCAGTCAATGGGCATTACATTTTTACGACAGAATATCATATCATAATTATAATTCTCTAGTACTAGATGCCGACAAACAGAGTAGTAGACTTGTTACTGACCTCAAACAGAATTATGTGATGTTACTTCGTAATCACGGTGCTATTACCTGCGGAAAAACTATTCATGAAGCTATGTTTTATACTTACCATTTAGAACAAGCGTGTAAAACGCAATGCCTACTAAATTCTACAAAAAAACAAGAGCTTATAATCCCTTCCGTAGAAATATGTAAGCAGACGGTAAAAGACTTATTATCGTTTGAAGAAGATTTAGGCAAACGTGACTGGGCAGCCTGGCTACGACTTGTGAAGATGTGATCACAATACTACGACCCCAGCGGCTTTACTTGTTTGTTTTACGGATTTATTGTTGCTTATTGGTAAACCCCACAGCGTAATACTAGCTCTAAATAACTAGCATCATAAAGTGTTAATCCATATTGTACGGCTAAATCCATTGTCTCAAACCAATATATGTTCCAATGTTATTTGATCAATTTTGATGTAAAGATCCTTTAAAGTATAAATTGCTTGGTGACGTTGATTTGCAGTAAGACGTTTTGCACGCTCTGCACCTAATAATACATTTCCAAGCTCAAGTCCCCAAATAGCAGGGACAATTGCTCCTTCTGTTATGGTGTTATCTAGTATATCCAAGCTTGCTACTTCATCAGGCATAAGCCATGATAAAGCAATTGAAGAATCTAAAACAAAAGAGACCATTTTTTACTTCTTACCCTCATTTTTGTAATTTAGCCATACTTTTAAACCCGATGGTTGTAAATTAATTTCTTTTGCAAGTTTTCGAAGTCTAAGAGCTGCAATCTTTGCTATTTCAATATTATTATGAGAATCAATAGGAACAATTTTTGCAGCAGCTTTTCCTCTTTTAGTAATTAAAATTTCTTCACCTTTACTAACTCGGTCTAATAAATGTCTAATGCCTACAACCGCTACCGTGAATATGTGGAGGATGGAGTTTTATATGCTTTAGCATCTTTTTAAGTAGTGTATCACGCTTAAGTTTTGATAAATAATCTAAGAAAGTTTTGCCGTTTAAATAATCTATTTCATGCTGAATTACAGTTGCTAAAAAGCCTTCTGCTGCTAGTTCTTGCTTATTACCGTTATAATCAAGATATTTTACCTTGATTGCTTTTGATCGTGTAATAGATGCTTCAATGCCTGGAAACGATAAAGAACCCTCAATAAAAGTTTGTTTTTCTTCTGAAAAATAAGTTATGTCCGGATTAATAAAAACTATAGGCGATGATTTATTATTTTCATGTAGGTCAACTACCGCTATACGCTTTAATATTCCTACCATATTAGCACCCAAGCCCACTGCCCTTTCTATATGTAAATTCTGAAGCATTTTATCGACAATAGTACGAATATTATCATCAACAATGTCTATATATTCTGCTTGTTTTTTAAAAATATCGTTTGGTGCATAAACTATTTGATAGTAAGGTTTATCTTGATTCATTAATATACTCCGATAAATGAAGAGTTATTTTTGCATTGCTAAATAAAGATCGATATCGTTATTGCGAGCGAGCATTGTTGCGTAGACCGGTTTTCCCGTCATTACAAGGAAATTACAAAGTAATTGACGAAGCAATCCAGTAAAAAATTCTCATTTACAGAATTTTTTAATTATTTTCTAGATTGCCACGCAGCCTACGGCTGCTCACAATGATGACTCAGTGTCCATGCAACAACACCTCCTTGCAATGGTGTAGCTTTTTCACACCATCAATATTTATTTAGCAATACCATTATTTCATTACGATAGCTGATAATATATTCTGATTATAAGGTTCTTGCAAATGATATGAGCGTCTTTTACTTGGATATTTTAACGGATTTGTGTAAGTATCTTCAGCAATATTTTTTATATCTTTGACGCCTGCTTCTTTAAGTTTTAACTCTACAAACGCCGGTAAATCAAACATATAATGATTTTCTTTTATAGAGTTTATAAAAAACTGTTTATTGTTAATATCCTTACTTAAGAAAGCTTTATAATATTCATCATCAACTTCATATGAACTTTGAGCTATAGCAGGACCTATCACTGCTATTAAATTCTTTGCTCCTTTTTCTGTTATTTTAGTAACTATCTTACTAATAATATTATTTATACTTCCTTTCCAACCTGCATGTGCCGCTCCGATTATTTTACCGTCGCCGCTTGCAAGTAATACCGGTACACAATCTGCTGATTGTACCGCTAATACTAAATTTTTCTTAGTTGTAATGCTGCCATCTGCTTCAGGTACGGCAATTATGGACTCATCAGCATTAACAATTTGATTGCCATGTACTTGGTTTAAAATTAAAATATCTTGTGCTTTAAAATAAGTAGTAATAGATTTTTTATTTTCAACTATTTCTGTTTCATTTATAGAGTTATTGTTTTTTATATATCTATGACTAGAATTATTGAATGTTTTATCAAAAATTTTATAATAAACTGATCCGTTTATTAATCCTTCCATGAAAATATCCCATATTAATTATAATAATTTTATTAATACTTTATCCGGTCGTTTACAAAAAAATAAACAGCTAGAAAAAATAATAGCACAATTTCATCAAGACTATAACCTAATCCCTATTATTGGCGTAGAAATAGAGTTTTATTTAAGTCACAATATTGATATAGCTAAATTTGAAATACTTTCAAGAAAATACTTAGCTAGATTTAACATTGCTAAAATAAAAAAAGAAAAAGGCAATAACCAATTTGAAATAGATCTTCCCCCTTCTGTAAACTTAATACAATATATAAAAAATATATTAGAGGTTAAAACTATTTTAAAAAAAATGGCACAGCAGTTAAACGGTTATATAGATTTTTCGCCTAAGCCGTTTTTGGATGATTATGGTAATAGTATGCATTTTCATATTAATTTTAATTCCGAGTTCAATGATGATTATATAATTTTAGCAGCACAAGGGCTATGTCACTATATGTTAGACACCCTACTCGCTTTTATGCCTACTACTCTAGATTATTCACGGATAAATAAAAAATTTATGGCCCCTACGCATATATCGTACGGTGGAAATAATAGAAGCGTAGCCGTACGCACTCCAAATGCTTTGCCCAAACGTTTAGAACATCGCTTATCTTCCCCCGAAACCGATCCATATATAGCAATTTTTACTATTTTAAAGTCAATATTGTTGGCTTTAAAATCTCCAAGTTCGCTCCAAACAATAGAAAAAATTTATGGGAATGCTTTCGATTCACAATATAATTTAACTCCATTACCGACATCATCTCAGGCGAGCTTTATGTTATTTAAACCGGATTTTTTTAAATAATTTGTATTTTGTTCACAAAACCTAAAAACTAAACAATAATTGTTTTTTACAACTAAAATAAAGATTGATATAAAATATTAAATATAAAACTGCCGAAATTGTTTCAATTAAGTATTTTATTTTTTTGATGAAGTGCTTTAAGCTGCACTTCACTCTATATTTTCATAATTTTTCATTAGATAATTAAATTCCGCACCATAGATAAATATCATATTTATAATATAGAAGAATATTAATGTAACTATTATACTACCAAGTGAACCATACATTAGATTTAATTGATTATAGTAGACTATATAAGTTGAAAGCAAATAGCCGCTTATTATCCATAATATCACAGTTAATAAAGCCCCTGGAAATACATCAATAAAATTTAGTTTTATATTAGGTAATATATAATACAAAGATGAGGCACCTAAAAATAATAAAATTAAAATTAAAAAATATCTTATAAAATTTAAAATGATCTTATATTTTTCAATGGTCTCTAATATTATCGGAATTTTTGTAAATAATATTGGAATCACCACTAAAAGAAACATAGTAAAGGTAATCAAGGCACTAATTATAAGAAACTGTATAATACTAAGTAATCTTCTTCTTATATAATGGGGTGGAGATTTTATTTGATATACACGATTTAAAATAGTCCTTAAACATTCTACAAAAGAAGAAGCAGTCCAAATACTGCCTACTATGGCAAGATTCATTAAACTTTGAGGAGGAGCACTTAGTAATTCGCGTATTCTTTTTTCTATTGATTCCGTTGCTTGTTCCGGAAGACTCTCTAGAAAAATTTGTATAAAATTTTGACCAAGTTCTGAAGCTCCTAAAAAGCTTGTTAAAGCTAATAAGAATACTAGGAAAGGGAAAATAGATAAAAGTATCATGAATGACATATATCCCGAATGTTCAACGCCATCATCTTCTATTGTTCTAAATAAGGCTACGTAAAGACAATTAAAAATTTTTCTCATTATAAAAGCTAAGTTGTTATTATTAATTTTATATTTAATCTTAAATAAGTTCGCTGTAAATAATTAATTTATAATTAAAATGAAACTATACTTTATCCTTGATTTGCAATATTAATATAGAAATGAAATTTTTTCCTTGCATTAATTTTATATTTTTCTATAATGATGCACCAAAATTTTACAGTAAATAAGTTTTTAAAACATAAGGTATTCATATTTTAAAAATAATTTTAAAGTTCTTATGATATTTTTATTTGATAAGAAATAATTTTATTCTTTAATAATTATTTACCAAATGATTACAAAAAACTTAAAAAATGTTATTTTATAGTTGCCTATAATATTAATTTATGGTATTATTTCTACTTACACTTGGATAAGTTTAACGGTATTAAATTATTAATAACCACATGTTTTATAATAATATAGGATAATATCATTTTTGTTCAAAGAAAATTTTTAAATATAGATATAATTAGTAACCAAGGAGAGGATAATGGGTAGAAAAAACGATATTATACAAAAAATCGATAGTTTTATCGGCAAGAAAATTTATTCTTTAAGACTCGCTAAGGGGTTGTCTCGTCAACAACTGGCTGAAGTAATTGATGTTACGCATCAACAATTACAAAAATACGAAAAAGCAATTAATAGAATTTCTGTAGGAAGGCTAGTACTAATCGCAGAAGCTTTAGATAGGAATATTGATTATTTCTTTGAAGGTTTAGAAGAAGCTAATAAACCGCAGCCCGTACATACTCAACATCAACGTATGTGCATTGAAGTTTCAAGAAATTTTATGAAAATTAATAGCACAGAAGAACAACAAGCCGTTAATAATTTAGTAAAATGTTTAGCTGGCAAGAAAAACTAAAAACTAATGCATAACGGTAAGCTGCTATCCTGATTACGTTGTGATATAATTTATATCCTCCCCGCAGAAGCGGGAATAACATTGCTTGCCTTGATAATATACAGAATACAAATATTGATCAGCGTTGTGGAGGGGAAGACTCTCTTTTAATAGGTGTTGATTTATTTAAATTTTCCGACTGAATGATATCTCTTGCATTCATTAATGCTCCCATAATTTTTATATTCCCTTTGATATTAACTCTATCTCTTCCTACTACCATTTTAGCTTTTTCAATATCTGGATTATCTTTACTTATAGGTTTTAATTTAGACTTTCCTGATACTACCCTTACATCTTCCGTTTTAACACTAGGGTTTTCAATTGCTTCTGCTCGTTTTTGTTCTTGTAATAACTTATCTATAGCTTGTAAACGTACCTCTTTAGATAAAGTTTTATCATCAATTAAATTAGCTTTAATGAAACTTTGCTGTTCTTCAGTAGAAGATTTAGTACCAAATGCCTTTACCAGCTCATCTACTTTTTTTATTGATTCCTCTTTTTTTTCTTCAAGAGTTTTAAGGTTACCATTTGGAGAAAGCATAGTACGAAAATTATTGACTTTCTCAACTGCAAGCTTAGAGATATTATTTAATATACTAGAAGTTTCTTGTACAATTCTTTCTTCTGCCGACACTACCGGGTCTTTAGATTTTTCTAATGCTTCTATAACAGGATTAACAGCGTTAATTACTTCTCGAGCTTTGTTATATATATCATCGTGAGGCTTGTGTTCTTCTATATTCTGTCCTTTTAACCCTTCAGTTAAATTTTGAGTGTCTCTATCTAAAGCTGCCTCACTCGCTGCATCTTTAGCTTTTTTAAGTGCCTCTTTCTCAGAGTCATTAATATTACTATTATCGATCCCGCTAGAAACTGCCTTAGTTATTTCAGGACCTCCTTTGCCTTCATAAATACCGTCTACTAACCCTTTAGTCATTAGCTCTCTATCAGGTAAATTGGTCTGACTTTCTGCAATACCTTTTTCCGCTGATGCCATAATAAGTGCTTTATTAGGTAAGGATAAAGAGGTATCACTATGAGTAGCTATAGTCTCGCCTATCCCTTTAACAATCGCTGCTTTGTCTTGAGCTTCAAGCGAGCTTCCTGCAACTATGTTAGTAATTTCTTGAATTATTTCGCCTTTTACTTCTGCTGTAGCCGGACCATCTAAAACATTAGACGTAATGGCTTGTATGTTTGTTGTTTTTAATTCAGTATTACTTAGAGGATCAAACAAAATATCATTTACTTTTTTTATTGTATCTTTTTTAGTTTGTTCTGCCGTAATCTTATCTAAATACTGCTGCATCAATTGTTGTTGTGCCAGACTGAGAACTTGGGCTTCTACACCTTTCTTTAATACAGAACCTAATAATTTTTGTTTTGCCGCATTGCTTAATTCAGAGACATTAACCTTATCACCTACTGCTATAAGCATTGTATCTTCAGTAGAAAGGTTACTTGTTATTACAATATCCTTAATACCATCAATTGTTGCAGCTCTACTTGCATCATCTTTAAGACTTAAACCGACGTCTACTGCCTTTTCTAACATCTGCTGTTTTTGCTTCGGCTCAAGATTCTCTGAATTTAAAACGATAGCTACTGTAGCTTCAAGCATTTTTGATTTTTCTAGGTCTGGGGTATTCTGATCATTTTTTATGGTTTCTAATACTGCATTGACTCCAGCTACTTTTGCATCCGGTTTGAGGTTTTTATTATTGACCGTATTTTCAGCTAAAGCAATGATATTAGCCTGCTTTTCCGCAATATCACTTTTCTCATTATTAAGAATTGCCGTGGCTGCTTCTTTAATTAAATCAATTTGTTTATTGCTATCAATTTCTTTTGTTAAACCTGTATTTACATAATTTAATAAATCTTGCATGCTGCCTGATAAAGCCGTAGCTGCATTAAGAAGATTTGGATTCACTTGTTGCGACTGTGGCATTTGTGAAGTCTCAGGTTGCAGTGGTTGGTTAGTAGGAGTAATTGGTGGTACTTGTTGTTTATACTGAGGTGGTTCAACCGATGAACTTGTTGTTTGCTGTGGAGTTATTAGCGGTTGTTCCTTACTTTGTCCTTGTCCTATTATAATATCTTCAGCTTGCGATAAATCAACGCTCTGCCCTTGATTTAGTTCTACCTCCTTCATCATTTCTTTATATTTACCGCGTGTTACCGCAAGTGTATAAATTTCTCCACCATGCTCTATATAAGCTATTGCGTCATCTCCGGTTCCGGCAAATTTTAAAGGTTTTGGTGAGCTTATTTCTTTAAGTTGAGGTTTACCATTTGGTCCTTCTTCGTAGTGGGCAGTGAAATATACGGCTTTATCTTTGAAGGGCTTTGTGCCATCAGCTTTTAATGCTACCATCGATAAATGCATTGACCCATCGGCTTTATCAAGTTTTATAGGAAAATCTATTTCCCTATATGAGCTGATCTGAACCTGAGTACCGTCTTGTTTAGCTAAAGTAAAAGGCTTAGTTTTAACAGTTGTTTCATTTAAGGTACAGAGTTCATCACCTGCATCATTTTTAACTACTGTTGCTCTAAGATCGCTTGCACTTACGTGATTTTCCCACTGTACCGGTTTAAATCCACCAGGGTATCCACTAGCGGCACTAAATGTATTATGCACATTTTTATAGCCGGCTATTTCTATTGATTCTAATTTCTTTTTAAGCTCAGGATTTTCTAAAGCCTTATCAATAAATGCTCTATTAGCCGGATTACCGAAAAAAGTACTTAATGTTTTATCTTTTTCTTCTTCTATTTCTTTTCTTTTTTGTTCAGCTAAATCACGGTCTGTAAGGGCTGCCAGGTCTTTTAATATTTGTTCTATTAAATTATCTTTTTGCGGTTGTATAATTGTTTCTCTTACAGCCTTGGTTATTGGGTCTGATGTCTGACTGTCAGGAGAGATATTGTCCGATAAAGCACTAATTGAAGGGGTAGATTGAGCAGAAGATGCAGAAGTAACGATAAAACCATCGTCAGCTTCTAGTTCTGGGGTTGTAGTTTGAGATAAAAATTCTTTTTGCTCTTGTTCTAATGTTTGCTTTTGTGCTTCTGTATATTCCTTATTTGCTAAAGGATCAAATTCACTTGTATCTAGGTTACCGTCTTTACTCATAAAACCTCTCATTTAACCAAAAATTAATTAGCATAAACTGTAAGTGATGCGTAGTCAAGCCGATATTGTTACATTGATCTTTACCCTCTATGTCATTCCCGCCTAGGCGGGAATGACATAACATATCCTTTTTCACAGTTTGAGTTATACTGTCAAAGATAGTATATAGAGATTTTAGTAATATCAAGAAAAAACTAATATTATTGAGAAAATTTAATAGAATTTTTATATTCTTTATTGAGTGCTTTAGTTGCCCAAAGCCAGGTTAAGCAAGTAATTATAAATATAATCATTAAACAGATGGAAATAGATTGATAACTAGCGGAAGGTAATATTATAAATACCAATGATTGTAAAAATGCACTACCAGATTTACCGAGTTTTGTACCTATCACGTCGGCAGCAGCTTTGCCTTTTATTTTTATTTCCGGATCTAAAGGAACATAGGCCATTTCTTTTGTGGAATCAAATAAGGTATATTTGCTTGATTTACTAAGCACATTTTGAATAGCACCTATTGTTATAGCAATTAAAGCAGGATCGGTTAGAATAAAATTTGCTATTATTAAGCCGGCAAATCTTTCAAAATTATTAACGGCAAAAAATAATATACCGGTAATAAAAACTATTAAAGGGGTGATAACAGCCGCCGTAAACCAGCCAAGTCTTCTAACTATATTTGAGCCAAGTACGACAAATAAAATAGTAAATACTCCGGTATAGCTCAAATAACTTCCTATAAAGGCTGCATATTCGGTTGGAGTTTTATAAATTTTAGTAGCTGCTGCTTTCCAAGGACCTTCTACTAAATTAATGGCAATGCCATAGCAGATAAGCAAAGTTGCAATTAATCTAATATGTCTTGACGATAGAAGCATCTGAAAACTTTCGACAATAGTCATAGATTTTTTCTTTGCTTTAAACCTGAGTAACGCCATATGCTCTTTGTCTAGTACTTTATGATTAAGCAACCAAAAAGTTTTAATGGCTATTATTCCTAAAATTAATACTATAGTTAGTATAATTTGTATAGAAAGTGTATGAAAAGACGATTGCAATGCAAATTTATTAGTTACGTAATCATTAATATTACTTAGATTTTCTAAAAACTGCCCTGCTAAATAAATACCTGTTTGACTAAGTAAACCGAATAACGGATAAAATCTTTTAGATTCTTCTACTGTAGTAATATTATTAACAAACTGCCAAAAAAGTAATGCGAAAACTACGTTTGGCCATAATTCGGCTATTATATAAAATAACGAAAAACACCATTTTGATAAAAGCAATATAAACCATTTTAAATTAGGTAAACTTGCCGTTAAATTTTGAACGGTTACAGGACTGAAATGCAGCATTTCATGATTTGGGAAAATAACGTAAGCAAAAAGAGCAAAGAATGTTAAAAATATTGATATAATAAGATAAAATATATTTTCTGCTTTCATCTTATTAACAAGCTTTACATATATAGCAGTCATTAAAAAAGCTGACGGCATCACTCCCCAAAACTTCAAAAACGAGATAATCTCGGCACCGATCATAGTAGTAACAATACTATCTTTTAAAGCTCTGATTAGATTTTGGATAAATAAAATACAGAACATTAATAAAGTGATGAATAAAAATTTAGAAACTTCATGGCGTTTTATAGGCCAGATATAATCGGTAAGTTTAGAAAAATAGCTATTGATTTTAGAGGAAGAATTTTCTATATTACTGGGGTTAATCGTCATTATTTGGTCTAACCTATCTTGCTATTGGCTAGAGTTATATATTAAAGATTGTCTAAATTTAAGTCAAGTTAAAATCAAATTAAAATGAGTAATTATTGGTTAAATATTTATAAACCAAGAGGTATAAGTTCTGCTCAACTTGTTAGCATAGTAAAAAAAATACTCGGTAAAACCAAGATAGGACATGCTGGTACTTTAGACGTAGAAGCGGAAGGAATATTACCGCTTGCCGTAGGTGAAGCTACAAAACTGATACATCTGCTAATTAATGCTAGAAAAACCTATATTTTTACCGTAAAATTCGGAATGCAAACCAATAGCGGCGATTATGCCGGTAAAGTAACAGCAACGAAAGATTGTGTCCCTTCTCAAGAAGAAGCTTATGCAGTATGTTCTAAATTCATCGGTAACGTAACACAAATACCGCCGGCTTTTTCAGCTCTTAAAGTTAACGGTGTAAGAGCTTATAAATTGGCTAGAGAAGAAAAAAAAGTAGAATTAAAGCCACGAAATATAACTATTTATGATCTAAAATGTTTAAATTTTGATGAGAAAAATGCTACCGCTACATACTATACGGAATGCTCAAAAGGTACTTATATAAGGACTTTAGCAGAAGATTTGGCATTGTCCTTGCAAAGTTTAGGATTTGTGATAGGATTACGCCGTACTCAGGTTGGAATATTTAAAGAAGAAAATGCTATCCGAATTAAATCGCCTGACGAAATTACCAAAAATTCCCTAGAGGAAAGAAGTATAAAGATAGAAGCAATACTGGACGACATCCTGGTTCTTGATGCAACTGACAGCCAAGCACAGCAAATTAAATATGGACAGAAATGTTTATTTAATTATGAAAAAGACTTTAGACATCTTGCCAAATTTGCTTATAGAGAGGAATTTAAAGGCAACACGGAACGCAGCACCACAGCGTACACTTTAGTACGTGAGGATGCGAGTACCGGATTGATGTACAAATTACCTCTAGAAGTAGAGTTTGGCAAGATGTCTGTTGATCTTTTGTGGGTTCGCTATAAAGGCACTTTGCTTGCAATAGGTAGCTTAAACAAGAGTTGCTTTAATTCTTTACGAGTATTTAATTTAACACAAGACTTCTTTTAAAACTGGAAGTCTATATATTTAAGGAGAAATTATCGATGTCGATTACTACAGAACGTAAACAACAATTAATTAAAGAATATGCTATAACGGAAAATGATACCGGTTCAAGTGCAGTGCAATGTGCTATCTTAACTGAAAGAATCAATAATTTAACCGAGCATTTTAAATCTAACCATAAAGATCATACTTCAAGACGCGGATTATTAATTTTAGTCGGGCGCCGCCGTAGATTACTTAACTATATTAAAAAGAATAATGTTAGCAAATATTTAGATTTAATAAGTAAGCTAGGAATTAGAAAGATTAAGTAGTTGGATAATCGTCATTGCGAGCAGCCGTAGGCTGCGTGGCAATCTCGTCAAATATCCTGAGATTACTTCGTAATTTTCCTTGCAATGACGTGGTAGAATACAATAAAATATAAATTATGAAATGAGATAAATAGATGTTTAACGAAATAACTAAGAGTGTTACATGGAACGGGCAAGTTCTTGAGCTTAGTACAGGTAAAATAGCAAGGCAAGCTGACGGGGCAGTTACGGTAAAAATGGGTAATTCCGTTTTATTATGTACGGCAGTAGTAGCTAACAAAGCAAAAGAGGGCATAGGTTTTCTTCCTTTAACAATTAATTATAGAGAAATGGCATATGCTGCCGGTAAGATACCAGGGGGATTTTTTAAACATGAGGGAAAAGCATCAGATAGAGAAGTTTTAGTATCTCGTTTAATAGATAGACCGATTAGACCATTATTTCATCCGGCTTTTGTGAATGAAACGCATGTAACTTGCAGTGTTCTTTCATATGATCCTGAAACTCCGGTAGATATACTTGCAATTATCGGTGCATCGGCTGCACTTAGCCTATCCCCTGCTCCTTATCTAGAAATAGTTGCGGCAAGTAAAGTAGGTTTAATCAATGGTGAATTTGTTTTAAATCCGACACTTGCATTATTAAAAACAAGTCAGCTTGATTTAGTAGTTGCAGGAACATCAGATTCAGTAATGATGGTTGAATCGGAAGCTCATTTACTTTCTGAAGAACAAATGTTAGAAGCCGTAAAATTTGGATTTGAAAGCTTTCAGCCGGTAATAAAGATAATTAAAGAACTAGCAGAAGAAGCTAAAAAACCAAAACTTGAAATGCAAGCTTTATATCCTGCTTCATTAAAGAAAGAAATTGAGAAGTTATTTGTAAAAGAAATTGAACAAGCTTTTGCAATGAAATCTAAACAAGAACGTAGCACTAATTTAGATTTAATACCTGAAAAAGTTCTTACACATTTTGTAAGCGACATAGAAAATAAAAAATATAGTAATTATCAAATCGAATCAGCTTTAAAAGCTATTGAATCAGATATATTACGTAACGAGATTTTAGAAAAAAATAGACGTATCGATGGAAGAAGTACCACGGATATAAGACAAATTGCTTGTGAAATAGGTTTACTACCTTCCGCACATGGTTCAGCTTTATTTACTAGAGGTGAAACGCAAAGCTTAGTTAGTACTACATTCGGTACTAGTTTAGATGAGCAGATAGTTGACAGTTTAGAGGGTGAGTATAAAGAGCGTTTTATGCTCAATTACATCTTTCCGCCCTACTCTGTAAATGAAGCAATGCCGATGAAAGCACCTAGTCGTCGTGAAGTCGGACACGGTAAACTCGCATGGCGTGCTATCAATCCAATATTACCTAATAAAGTACAATTTCCTTATTCTATTAGAGTAGTTGCCGAAACTACGGAATCTAACGGTTCTTCTTCAATGGCAACTGTTTGCGGTAGTTCTCTTGCTTTAATGTATGCCGGCGTACCGATAAAAGCACCGGTTGCGGGTATTGCTATGGGACTTGTTAAGGAAGGTAAAAATTTTGCCGTATTATCGGATATTCTCGGCGATGAAGATTATTTCGGTGATATGGACTTTAAGGTTGCAGGAACTAGTGAAGGGATTACTGCATTACAAATGGATATCAAAATATCCGGAGTAGATTTTAAAATAATGAAAGTAGCTTTAGAGCAAGCACGACTCGGTCGTTTACATATACTGGAGCAAATGAATAAAGTTATCAGTAAACCAAATAACGAACTAAGTAAAAATGTTCCTTCTACTACTACTATAAAAATAGATAAGGATAAAATTAGAGATATTATAGGACCGGGCGGTAAAGTAATAAAGGAAATTTGTGAAACTAGCGGTACTAAAATAGATATAAGCGATGACGGTACGGTGTCTGTTTATGCTTCAGATAGAGATAAGCTAAAAGTTGCCTTAGATAAAATTAAAGCTATTGTCGTTGAACCTGAAATCGGTGAAATATTTAACGGTACGGTAGTGAAAGTCTTAGATTCCGGTGCTTTTATTAATTATGTAGGTAATAAAGACGGCTTTGTTCATATTAGTGAAGTATCAGGAGAAAGAATAGAAACGGTTAGCAGTGTTTTAAAACAAGGCGATATAGTAAAAGTTAAGCTAATAGGCTTTGATAATAAAGGCAAAGCAAAATTAACTATTAAAAATGCCGATAAAGATAAATCTTCAAATAATACAAAGCCAAAAACTAATGTTAATAATACTCAGGACAATTCAGAACCTGAGCAGCGACGTAATTCTAGTAAAAAACGAGCTTGGAATGAAGATAATAATGCTGAAACTGCTGAAGTAATTACAGAACGTAAGTATTTTAATTGATATGAAGCTTAATCGTCATTGCGAGGAAATTACGAAGTAATTGACAAAGCAATCTCAGGAGTTTGTTATTATTTCATGAGATTGCCGTGCAGCATACGGCTGCTCGCAATGACGGTTCGGGTATCCACAAAAATAGCTCATAATACTATAATTTGCTGGATACAATGAGTAAATAAATGACCAACACAAATAATTACCGAATCATCGCAAAGAGGGTTATTTCTAGTGAAGCAAGTGCTTTAGAAAAATTATCCGAAAATATCCCTGAAGACTTTAACAGAATTATAGAATTTTTACTATCTTTCAAAGGACGGATAATCCTAACCGGCATAGGCAAAAGCGGTTATATTGCAAGAAAAATAGCTGCTAGCTTTTCTGCAACCGGTATGCCTGCTTTTTATTTACATCCGGCAGAAGCAAGTCACGGCGATTTAGGTATGGTGACGAGAAATGATCTAGTAATCATGTTATCTAATTCCGGCGCAACTAAAGAACTATTTAATATAATTGAATATTGCAAGAACTCTTCCATAAAAATCGCTGCAATGACAATGAATAAAAATTCTACTTTAGCTAAAAGAAGCGATTTTTTATTAAAAGTACCTGAATACCCGGAAGCTTCTGTAATTGGCGTTCCTACTATATCATCTTTAATCATGCTATCACTCGGTGATGCTTTAATGACTGTTATACATGAAAAACGAGGCTTTACTAAAGATGATTTTAAAATTTATCATCCGGGAGGTACAATCGGCGCTAATTTAACAAAAATTAAAAACCTAATGCGTAGCGGTGATGAAATACCTTTAGTATATGAAGATACTTCCTTTGCCGAAACTATAATTATTATGAATAAAAAACGTTTAGGTTGTACGCTTGTAACAGATAAAAACCAAAATTTGGTGGGAATTATAACCGATGGGGATTTACGTCGTCATATTAACGATCAAATCCACTTAAAAACAGCATCAAGCATTATGACCAAAAACCCTATTCATATCTCATCGGAAATATTTGCAAAAGAGGCTTTAAATTTAATGAAAGCCAAGAATATCACTAATATACCGATTGTTGATGATAATATTATTATAGGCATTATTCATATTCATGATTTACTACGCATAGGGGTTAGCTAAAATCTATGCTCTCTTCTTATAAACGGCGAAAAAAAATTTGGAAATCTGTATCTCTTTTAATAACAGTTGGAATTTTATATATAGGATATATATTAATTAAAAGCGGTTATATTAATACAAAAAACGATATTAACGTTACAAAAAAAAGTTTAAAAGATAATAAAAATTTTGATTTAAAGTATAATATTATATTGAAAGATTCAATTTTTGAAGGAGTAAATAAAAATTTAAATGCGTATAAGATTAAAACTGAACGAGCTATAAAAGAGTCGAATAACAAATATAAACTAGATATAATAAATGCTATTTATAACGTAAATCAAGACCAAACTCTTATTATCAATGCGAAAGAAGGCTTTTTAGATGAAGAATCAAACATATTAGATTTAAAAAACGATGTAAAACTTTTTTTTGATGAGATCATATTTAACACTAACGATGCAAGGATTGATTTAGTAAATAAGAATATAACCGGTCATTCCCCTGCTAAGTTACTTTACAAAAACTCTTCAATTACTGCGGATAGTTTTAATACAAAAGCTGAAAATAATATTATAATTTTTAAAGGCAATGTCTCTACAATCATTGATTTATCGGATTAGACATCTTGCCAAACCAGCTTATAGAGAGGGCATTTAAAGGAGACATGGAATGTAGCACCACAGCGTACAAAGAAGTACTTGAGGATACGAGTACCGATTCAACGTCTGAATTACCTCTAGAAGCGCAGTTTGGAAAGATGTCTATTATTAAACTTGTTTTACTTCTTATAATTAGTACTATAATATATGCTAATGATAAAAATATTTCAAATTTACATATCACATCTGATAGTTTAATTATTGATAGAACCAAACAAAAAGCAGCATATCTTGGAAATGTTATTGTTTACTTCGATAATGCGATACTTAGAACGGAAGAATTATATATTTTTTATAAAACAATAGATGAAAAGCAAACTATTGATCATATAGTTGTCCCTACTAAATTGACTGTAGAAAGAAAAATAAATAATGAATTATTACTTGCAGATAGTGCTAAATATTTTTGCGATAATAAACAACTTATTCTACTTGGTAATGTAATATTACAGCGTGACGATAATGTTTTAAAAACTAATAAACTAATCTACTATGTAGATATTATTAAAAAATAGAGCTATTTACCGTTGGTACGTCATTGCAAGCGATTGCAAGAAGTGTGACAATCCAGAAAATAATTAAAAAAAATGCTAAAGATTAATATTTTTAACTGGATTGCTTCGTCAATTACTTACGTAATTTTCTCGCAATGACGTTGAAAATTAATCCACGCAACAAAATCTTAACAAATAAAAAAGATGGACAGCTTACACGTTAAAAATATATCAAAATCCTACAAAAAAAGGAATATATTAACTGATATATCTCTGAATATAAAACAAGGAGAGATAGTTGGTTTATTCGGTCCGAATGGAGCCGGTAAAACCACTTGCTTTAACATTATTATCGGTTTAATGAAACTGGACTCAGGACAATTACTTTTAAATGATATAAATATTACCAACTTGCCTATTTATTTACGAGCAAGGCTTGGACTCGGCTATCTTCTTCAAGAACCTTCGATATTTCGGGAATTGTCGGTTGAAGATAATATTAAGGCTGTAGTTGAGATATCTAACAATGATAAAGAAGTAATTGAACAAAAAACCCATAATTTGTTAGAGAAGTTTTCGATAGTTCATTTAAAAGATTTATCCGCTGCTAGCTTATCAGGCGGTGAAAGGCGTAGGCTTGAGATTGCACGTGCACTTGCAATAGAGCCTAAATTTATCATGCTTGATGAACCGCTTGCCGGTATTGACCCGCTTGCTATTTCCGATATTAAAAATCTAATTACTTATTTACGTGAATTTAATATAGGTATATTAATTACCGACCATAATGTACGTGATACTCTAGATATAGTCGACCGTGCTTATGTTATTTTTGAAGGTAAAGTATTATTAGAAGGCAGTGCTAAGGAAATAGCAAATAGCAAGAAAGTTAAGGAAGTGTATTTAGGTGAGAGCTTTAGTTTCTAGACTATGCAAATTCATCATTGCAAGCGACTTGCAGGTGTTGTTGCATGGATTATTTTATGTCATTCCCAGCCTACGCGGGGATAACATCGAGTAGGTTTTCCGAGCCATGCAACAAGGCTCTTTTGTAGGAATGACATAAGAGCCATGTAATAATATTCAAAACAGTTTTCTATGCAAATTAACAAAGAAATTTTTAGGGCTTATGATATAAGAGGCAATAGCCTTAAAGATTTAACGGAAGAAGTAGCTTATACAATCGGCTTTGGTTTTGCCGAGATGACTATAACGAAAGATAACGATAAAATCTGTGTCGGTTTAGACGGTCGGCTTAGCTCCCCTACCCTTTGTAAAGCTTTAGAACTAGGATTAACTAATGCAGGGGCTGAAATCATCAATATTGGTGTAGTTCCAACACCAGTTTTATATTTTGCCGATAAACACTTTACGCCCGCCGGTAGTATTATGGTCACGGGGTCACACAATCCTCGTGACGATAACGGCTTTAAAATACTACAAAACGGTAAACCTTTTTTCGGTGATCAGATACAGGAGTTATTGACTAAGATTTTGGATAACTACTCCAATACCACACCAGCATCCCCTTATGTCATTCCTGCGAAAGCAGGAATCCATAATATACAATCTAAATACCTAAAACGTATTTTAGATGGAATAAACATTAATCCAAAATTAAAAGTGGCTTGGGATTGCGGCAATGGAGCAACCGGCGATATTGTTGAAGCACTTAAAAAGCATCTCTCAAACAAGAATATAATCATACATAGTAAGATTGACGGAAATTTTCCAAGCCATCATCCTGATCCTACAAATCCTGCTAATTTGCAGGAGTTAATAAAAGTGGTTAAAGAACAAAATTGTGACCTTGGTATAGCTTTTGACGGTGACGGTGATAGAATCGGCATTATAAGCTCAAGCGGTAAAATATTATTAGGTGATCAAATTTTATGCATTTTTGCTGAGGATATTTTAAAGGAAAATCCAAACGCAACTATAATAGTTGATGTAAAAGTCAGCCAATTTATAGTCGCTAAAATAAAATCATATGGAGGACATCCTATAATATGGCGAACAGGTCATCCTTTTATTAAAAGCAAAATGCTTGAGACAAAGGCTTTACTCGCTGGCGAAATGAGCGGGCATATATTCTTTGCCGATAAATATTTTGGTTTTGACGATGCAATTTATGCAGCTCTTAGATTTTTAGATTTACTTAGTAGATCAAGTAAAACTCTAGATGAGATAATAGAAGATGTACCGAAAAGCTATAGTACACCGGAAATTAAAATTTCTGTTCCTTCAGAGTTAAAATTACAAATTATTAAAGAGATTAAAGAAAAATCATTAGAAGAAAAAATAGAGTTTAATGATATAGACGGTATACGGGTAAATACTGCACATGGTTGGTGGCTCTTACGTAGCTCTAATACCGAATCTATTATAGTTGCAAGGGCTGAATCAGATAGTAAGAATGGTTTAGAGGAAACAATCACTATAATTAATAAATATCTTGAAAAATACGGGTTATTAATTAATTATTAAAACATTAATGCTTTCTAAAATATTATTTTATATATTTTTCTTACATTAAATTAATATAAAGAAAAATAATATGTTAAAAATCCCAAATATCAATCACTCATTTGTTAATACTAAATTAGTTACAATAGGTGCAAATACATTAAATATTAACATTGAGGCACCATTAGTAATAAAACATAAAGACCTTGAGCCTACTGATAATCCTCTTAACAATGACGTAGCCGCATCTAACGGTTTAAATAGTCTGACTATTGACTACAGTGATGCAGGCTTATTTAGTGGTCAAACTATTAGTTATGACAACAAACTTGGTACA
The DNA here is from genome assembly GCF_001653015.1 of Rickettsia sp. Tenjiku01. Lineage (NCBI taxonomy): Bacteria > Pseudomonadati > Pseudomonadota > Alphaproteobacteria > Rickettsiales > Rickettsiaceae > Rickettsia > Rickettsia sp. Tenjiku01. Next base: position 25,020 of record NZ_BCMR01000008.1, on the reverse strand, counting down.
ATAACATTTAGTGGACCAGCAGATAGTAATGCTAATACTGACACTTTAGGAAATACTAATGAAACCGTTTAAGGGTATGAGGTCATTCCTGCTAGGCGTTGTTACATGGATAGGTTTTTCCGTCATTGCGAGGAGTTGCGTTAGCAACGACGCGGCAATCTCATAAGATAATATAAAAAAAACTCCTGAGCTTGCCACGCCAGCATAAATGCTGGCTTGCAATGACGATACAAGTTTGTATTTATTAGTTAATCAAGTGACAAAGAAAGAAATATACTCAAATGATTTGGAGAATGGGAATGTAAAACGAGGAGCGAGTATGCACAGCCTATATTTAATAGGTGATCCGAAGTTTTGCAGAAACAATTCTTCAAAGCAGAAGAGTATAGTTATATTATGCGGGCCGACTGCTAGCGGGAAGTCTTATTTAGGTCATGAACTGGCTAAAGCTTATAACGGCGAAATCATTAATATCGACTCAATGCAGGTTTATAAGGAAATTCCTATTATTACCGCCTCCCCTCCGAAAAGCTACAAAACTGAAATCTTATATCACTTATATAACTTCTTATCAATGACAGAAGATTTCTCGGTAATAAAATATCTAAAACTTGCGACAGAAAAAATAAAAGAAATAACCGACAGGGGTAAGCTACCTATATTAATAGGTGGAACGGGTTTATATATTAATTCTTTAGTTTTTGGCTATAATAATATTCCTGATATATCAGAAGATTTACAAGAACAGGTAAGAAATTTACATGTTAAAATAGGCAATATAGAATTATGGGGTAAATTAGAGAAGTTTGACCCGCTTGCTGCTTCTAAAATAAACCAAAATGATACTCAGCGTTTAATTAGAGCTTATGAAGTATTCATGCAAACCGGTAAATCTATTTTTTCTTTTCACACTTTGCCAAAAGAACAAATCTTATCTGATTTTAATTTCAAAATTATTTTCTTAAATCCTGAGCGAAAGTTTTTATATCAAACATGTGATGAGCGTTTAGATAAGATATTTAAAGAAGGGGCAATTGACGAAATAGCTTTAATAAAAAAGCAATTTGCTCCTAAAGATTATACGAATTTGAAAGCTGTAGGGATAAAAGAAATTTTAGCTTATTTAAACGGCAATCTCACTTTAGATGAGGCTTTAAATGCAGCTCAAATACGAACCCGTCAGTATGCTAAAAGACAAGTTACTTGGTTTAAAAATCAGATACAAGATAAAATCACATTGGAATATGCTAACCAAGAAGAATTTACTCAAACTTTAAAAAACCCTTTTAAAACTATATAGCTTATCTACGTATTGCTTCTTTCTTTTTATTATTGGGAAATAGGAGTAATGGAAAGTGTATTTGTCTTAGGTCCTACAATATTAATCTTACTATTTAAATTTGAGACGATACTTTGTGCTTCTTTTAATACATCAACCGGAACTTTATTTTCTAATTCTGGTTTCTTATCAGATTTTTGATTAAAATAACCAACTCCCGCTTTAACAACATTTAGTATTTGTTTAATAATATTCAGTGCTTGTCCTTCTTTCCAAACTAAACTACCTATACTAGTAGCAACATTAATATATTTTTTATTTTCAATATTTTCTAAGATTTGAATCAGCTTATCCGGTTGATTGAGCATAGGTGTTAGTATACTATATAATTCTTTCTTATCGAGCTTATTTATACCGGGTACATCTTTTAAAGTTTTATCTAAAATACCTGTAAATATTTCTCGTTTAAATATTTTTCGATCTCGGGATTATCTTTAGTTAACATTACCAATTCTTTAGCTATTCCCGTATAATCACCTTTAACAAATCCATCAAAAACCTTTTGTAATTATTCAGGATTATCAAGTAATATAGGCATTACATTCGTAAGTTTTGTAGTATCTTTTGTTTCTAGTCCATAATTTTCAAGCTGCTGTTTATAGTTTGGCTATTTTTTTCATCTTGCTCTAAAATGCCTTTAATTAAATTATCGAATAAACCCTCTTTACTTTGCTCTACTAATATATTTTAACTTAAATGAAGGTTCGTAAAAGCAGTAATTACACGGCTTGTTACGGTCATATCATCGCCTTTATTTATATCTGTAATAATAGCATGTGCAATTTCCGGTTTTGACATTACTTCACCTACTATACTAAGCATTTGTTTATCGAAATTATATTCTTGCGTTATGCTTTGTATATTCGGAGTATTTTCAATAATAGCTGCGGCAATATCTGGTAAGACTGTTTTATTATCAGCAAAAAAACTTTTTAATTTATCGTCACCCGCTACCATTTCTAAAGATTTCTCACGAGCCACCATTACTCCTTGATTTGCATTCAGAGTATCAAAAATCTCTGTTGTTTCAGGCATTTTATTTAATAAAGTAGGAATAGTATCTACATCAACTTTATAGCTTTCAAAATATTCTTTTAAGAAAGGTTTAGCTTGTTCTTTAGTTTCTATTAAGAAACCTTCTATAATTATTTATTTTTCAGAAGATAATTTATTAAACCTTTTTAGAGCATTAGGATTGTTTATATTTTCAGCCAGCTCTTGTTTAAACTCAGGATGTTCATTAAATATTTTTATAACTTTTGCATATGTGTCATTTACTTTGAGGTTTTTGTAATATAGCATCAAAAGCTTTTATATAGTTGCTTGGAAGTATTTCAGTTATGTAATTCGCAATATCGTTACCTTTTTCATTAAAAAATTTTCAGCAATTTTTATCCGTGGATAACATTCCTAATGTTTTAGAAGTTACTTTATTATAGTCCGGTACTTCTTGCTTTATCTCAAGTGCACTTTCTTGAAGGCTTTTAAGTACAGCATCATTTTTAAAACATTCTTGTAATGTTGTAAGACGCTTGTGATCTAGAAAACTACCTTCTTGAAATTCTCTAAAACCTGCTTTTGCTAAGATTTGTCCTATTTTTGGTAAATCATCGGCATGCTTTTTTAGAAAATCCTATATTTCGGATTTTTCAAGAACAGATTTTTGAAACTTTGAATCAAGATATATATCAGAGGAGCTTGCAAGTTTAACAAGATTATAACTATTTACGGGATTAGTGAAGGCAAACTTCGCACCTTTTAATAATGCTCCTATACTAACTGGTAATATTTTTTCTTTGGAGATGCAAGGTCATAAATAAAGCTTGTCAATGCCTTTCTGCATCAGTAGAAGATAATGTCCTTTTAACCGTTTTATTAAAATTCTTTAATTTAATATCTTTAATGGAATTTGTAACTGCCGTAAAAATAATGCAATATATTTATTACATAAATATTAAATTATCTTAAAATTGATTCAAAGACATAAATTAAGCACTACTTAAATATTTTAATTTATATTACATAATATGGTAATTAAATCAATTTGATCTAAGATTTATGGAGTTATCTGTGTATTTGTTTACTTTTTGTAGGTAATGATGCGTAATGTGATTTATCGTGATTATCTACTACATGCACTTTACTATCTAAATTTGAAACTATATTTTTTGCTTCTTTTAAAAGATTTAATTTATTAATATTTTCGAACTCATTTTTAAAGTTATCTTTTAACTGTTCATTGAAGATTTCTTTTGGTAAATAAATTCCACCGGTAATAGTGCCTACCCCAGTATATTTAGATTTAGAATATAAAGTAGAGGCAATATTACTTGCTAACTTTTCTAGATTTTTTGGCTCTAAAAAATTATTTATATTATCAGGATTTTCTTTAGAATATTCAGAAACGATAGATTTTAGCATCTGATTCATCATGTAAAAATCTTCACCTCTATTATCACCTTTATCAAAAAGTTTTTGTGATATTTTCTCGCTTAAAATATTTGCCAATAAATTACTCTTAATATTTTGTTTATTTGCAATATTTTCATATAAAGGGTTCAATATTTGTAATGGAGAATTTACATGATTTGTAATATGTTTATATTGATTTGTTCTAGGAGTAGCTAGGTTAGTAACCATATTCATAGGTAGTGAATTTAGTTTTTCTATAATATAGTCTTTAATCGTTTGATTTTCTTCATATAATCTTTTTACTTGTTGAGCAAATTTTTTTTTACTAAGTACATTTCTTTTGCCTTCAGCTTGTATTTGTAAAAATACTTTATCAATTGCCTTATCAATTAATTTTGCTTGTTGTTCTTTAATTAGTTTAGGTACTAAAGGAGGGATAGCCTTATCAAGATTGTAAGTATCAGTAAGTAACATTAAATTATCAGGTAATTTAGCCTCTGCTAAATTAATATTTTTAAAATTACAATCTTTTAAAGAAGTGACTTTAGTTAAATCTGCATTTTTTAATGATACGCCTGAGAAGTCGATATTAGATAAATCACCTACTAATATAGCTCCCTCTAAGCTGAATTTTCCATTTTGTATTTTATGTAAATTATTTCTAAGAGTAATTGCATCTATAGTTTTATCTTTAAAATCTTGTGATGGACTAAGTACGTCTTTGAGTTTTTCAGTAGCATAGCTAAAACCTGCTTTTATAATATTCGGCAATTGCCCTTCCAAATAATTTGTTTTTTGAGCTAGATTATATATAGCACTAGCAGCCTCACGATAATTACTTTTTTCCACTTCTTCTATAACTTTAACTAATTCATTAGGATGGTTTAACATTGATGGAAGTACATTATATAATTCTTTCTTATCAAGGTTATTTATACCTGGTATTTCTACTAAAGTTTTATCTAAAATACTTGCAAATATTTCTCTATTATTGTTTAAATATTTTTTAATTTCAGGATTGTCTTTAGTTAAAGCTATTAACTCTTTTGCCATTCCCATATAATTACCTTGAATAAAATCTCGAAAAACCTTTTTTAATGATTCAGATTTATCAAGTAATATAGGCATTATGCTCGTTAGCTTTGTAACATCACTCGCTTCCAGACCATAATTTATAAGTTGTTGTTTTATAGTTTGGCTATTTTTTGCATCTTGTTCTAAAACTCCTGTAATTAAATTATCAAATAGACCTTCTTTACTTTGCTCTACTAATATATCTTTTAATTTAAATGAAGGATCATTAAGGGCGGAGATTATATTACCGGTTAAACTCATATAATCGCCTTTATTTAAGTCTGCAATAATCTCATGAGCAACTTCCGGTTTTGACATAACTTCGCCTACAATACTCAGCATTTGTTTATCAAAATTATATTCTTTTGTTACGCTTTGTACGCTAGGAGTATTTTCAATAATACCTAAAGCAATATTTGGTAAGATTGTTTTATTATTAGCAAAAAAACTTTTTAATTTATCATCACCAGCTACCATTTCTAAGGATTTCTCAAGAGATATCATTACACCTTGATTTGGAGCATTAAGAGTATCAAAAATCTCTTTTGTCTCAGGCATTTTATTTAAAAAAGTAGGAATAATATCTAAAATTTTAAGATCAATTTTGTAGGTTTCAAAATGTTCTTTTAAGAAAGGTTTAGCTTGTTCTTTTGCTTCGTCTAAGAAATTTTCAATAATTATTTGTTTTTCAGGAGATAACTTATTAAATCTTTTTAGAGTATTAGGATTGTTTATATTTTTAGCCAGTTCTTGCTTAAAATCAGGATGTTCATTAAATATTTTTAATAAATTTTTCTTTTCGGGTTTTTGTAATATATCATCAAAAGTTTTTATATAATCGCTTGGAAGTATTTCAGTTGCTCCTGTACGTATGTATTGCGTAATATCTTCACTCTTTTCGTTAAAGAATTTTTGGAAGTTTTTATCGGTAACTAGCATATCTAAAGTGCTAGAAGTCACTTTATTCCAGTCCGGTAGCTCTTGCTTTACTTCAACTGCAATTTCTTGAAGTTTTTTAAGTACTTGTTCATTTTTAAAACATTCTTTTAGTATTTCGAGTCCCTTTTTATCTAAAGCACTCTTATCTTGAAATTCTCTAAAGCCCGCATTTGCTAAGATTTGACCTATTTTAGGCAAATCATCCGAATGTTTTTTTAAAAATTCCCATATTGGAGATTTTTTAAGAAGTGATTTTTGAAATTCCGGATCAAGATATATCTTAGAAGAGTTAGCAAGCTTAATAAGATTATAAGTATTTACAGGATTAGTTAAAATAAATCTTGCTCCGAGCAATATCGTTCTTAAGCTTATACTCTTTGAAGATGATAAGTCCTGAATTGCACTCTGTAGTACTTTATTAGCTTTAGAAGAAGATAAAACTTTTTCTACAACTTTTTGATAGTTTTTATTATTTATAACAGCCATAAAATCACTCGCAATGTTTAAATATTCTAAATCTATTTTAAAAAATTTTAAAAATAAAGATCAGATATTTTTAATTTTTTGTTATTGTTGTTGTTGTTAATATGTACACTTCGACACAACATGTTCAGCATCCGAGGATTTACAAAGACATGGTTGCCAATTTTTCAAGTGCTATCTGAGTATATTATTTAGCCTCCACTTTGGCGTCCATCTCAGTGAATACTTCTTCCCATGAACCGGTAGTCGCTGCTTTTGAATATTCAGTTGTTCTATTTTCAAAAAAGTTCGTATGTTCGACTCCGTTTAGCATTTCATCAAGCCAAGGAAGGGGATTATGATTTACCAAATATACATCTTTGAGTCCTAGCTGCATTAAACGACGGTCGGCAATATAACGAATATATTGTCTTACTTCATATGCCGTTAATCCCTCAATACCGCCAACTTCAAAAGCAAGTTCAATAAAGGCATCTTCAAAATGCACAATAGTCGTACAAGCTTCATAAATACGTTTACGTAAAGTTTCTGTCCAAACTTCAGGGTTTTCTCTTACAAAAGTCTTAAACAGAGTAATAATTGAGTTAGTATGAAGTGTTTCATCACGCACTGACCAAGCAATAATCTGTCCCATACCTTTCATTTTATTAAAACGAGGGAAATTAAGCATGATCGCAAAAGAAGCAAATAGCTGTAATCCTTCAGTAAAAGCTCCAAATACTGCGAGTGTAGTTGCTATATCTTCTTTGGCCTCCACTCCGAATTGCTGCATATAATCATACTTGTCTTTCATTTCCTTATATTTAAGAAATGCTGAATATTCTACTTCCGGCATACCTACCGTATCAAGTAAATGTGAATATGCTGCGATATGTACCGTTTCCATATTAGAAAATGCTGATAACATCATTAATATTTCAGTCGGTTTAAATACTCTTGAATAATGCTTCATATAGCAATTATTCACTTCAATATCTGCCTGTGTAAAAAAACGAAATATTTGCGTTAATAGATGTTTTTCCCCTGGAGTTAAGTTATATTTCCAATCTTTAACATCGTCGGCAAGCGGTACTTCTTCCGGTAGCCAATGAATTTTTTGTTGAGTGTGCCAAGCTTCATATGCCCATGGATATGAAAACGGTTTATAAATTGGACTTGCATCAAGTAGTGACATAATTTTTCTTCTTTTATTTCTTCTTTTGAAAGCTTAGTATATTTAATTATTTTCTCTATCGACTCATTATCCGCTAACATTTCTTTTGCTATTTCCGTATTTCTTCTAGTTGCTCCAATTTCAATACCCTCAGCTTTCCCCTCATTATATTTACTTTTTTGATTTAACTCTTCCGTTTGAGTAGCAAGGCATCGCTTTAATATAATTATTATATTCTGCTTCGCTCCAGTTAAATTATTCAATAGTTTTATAAACTGATAATGCTATTGTCATCTTTTGTATGTTGGGTTCTTGTGCTCTATCGAATTTAGCCATCATACATAACCAATCATCTTCTAAGCTTTCTAACTCATCTGCTTCTTTGGTAAATTTGTCTAATTCAACAAATACGCAAGCATTTAAGTTGATGCTTACCGTTGCCGACATTAAGTTTGATGATAGCTAATACATTCTTTTTCCTTGGGCAATGCCTGAAATCCAGAAATAATTACTACCATTACTACAGGAGCTAGATCAACATATTCTTTTCCTCTTTTTAATTGCGAAGAAAATGCTATACAACTGTAAAATGGTACTCTTGCTAAAAAAGCATCGGCATAGCCGTTTTGCATCTCAACAATATAAATATTGCCCGAGTTATCTCGAACTTTTACATCTACTATACTCCTGGTATTCTGCCCTAAATCCAACGCTTGTTCGTTTGAAATATATTCAAGGTTGATAATCCTTAACTCTGCAGGTAACCTCATAATATTATTGAGAAAGCCTAGTCACCTTGTTTTATCCGTAAACAATTTTTGAAATGCTACATCATTTGTTGGGTCTAAATATCTTGGCATAGTTATACTTACTGACAAGCTAAACATTCTTCGTAGTTAGCGGCTTCTGCTAACTTATCGTTTTGTTCCTCTAAATCTTTAAAATCGGCCTTTAATACGTCATGCGAGACCTTATCGGCTCGCTGTATTGATGTCGATCTACAGTAATATAAACTTTTTACTCCTTTTGTCCAGGCTTTAAAATGAATATTATTTAAATATTTCTTACTAACATTCCCCGGTAAAAAGATGTTTAAAGATTGTGCTTGCGTAATGTAAGGAGTACGATCGCTTGCCAGTTCAATTAGCCAATTCTGATCAATTTCGTAAGCGGTTTTGAAAACCTGTTTTTCTTCTTCGGATAAAAATGTTAAATGTTGTACTGATCCTTCATGTGTTGCAATCGAAGACCAAACTTGATCATTATTAAATCCTTTCTCCTCTAATAACTTTTCTAAATGTTTGTTACGCACGTTAAAAGAACCGGTTAAAGTCTTTTGTACAAAGCTATTAGCGGCAAACGGCTCTATTCCGGGTGAGGCATTACCTGCTATTACCGAAATTGAGGCAGTAGGTGCTATTGCGGTTTTATTGCTAAATCGTTCATTACTTCCTGCATCTAGAGCATCAGGACATGCTCCTTTTTCTTTACCGATTTCTATTGAGGCTTTATCAGTTTCAGCAGATATATATTCAAATACTTTTTTATTCCAAACTTTTGCCATAACCGATTCTATCGGTACTTTTTTCATTTGCAAAAATGAGTGGAAGCCCATTACACCAAGTCCAACGCTTCGCTCACGTAAAGCCGAATATTTAGCTCTTGCCATAGTATCCGGTGCTTTATTAATAAAGTCTTCTAAAACATTATCAAGGAACAACATAATAGAATGGATAAATTCTTTATCGTCTTTCCACTCTTCGTAATACTCTAAATTTAAAGAGGAAAGGCAGCAAACAGCAGTTCTTGACTTTCCTAGATGGTCAATTCCCGTCGGCAATGTAATTTCGCTACAAAGATTCGACATTTTAACTTGAAGCCCTAATTTTTTATGATGCTCAGGGATAGATTTATTAACACTATCGATAAATAACAAGTAAGGCTCACCTGTTTCTATTCTAGTAGTTAATAACTTAACCCATAAATCTCTTGCTCTAACTTTATTTACGACTTTTTTGGTAGCAGGACTAACAAGATCAAAATCCGTATTGTTTTCAACTGCTTTCATAAATTCATCGGTTATAGCTATACCGTGATGAATATTAAGAGCTTTACGGTTAACATCCCCACCTGTCGGACGTCTTATATCGATAAATTCTTCAATTTCAGGGTGATTAATAGGCAAATATACAGCCGATGAACCTCGTCTAATAGAACCTTGCGAAATAGCAAGAGTCATAGAATCCATTACTTTAATAAACGGTATAATACCAGATGAATGACCTTTATCACGAATCCCTTCATTAATAGCACGAACATTACCCCAATAACTGCCAATCCCACCACCACGTGCAGCAAGCCAAACATTTTCTGTCCATAAATTTACTATATCGTCTAAGCTATCATCGGTCTCATTCAAGAAGCATGAAATAGGAAGCCCCCTATCCGTTCCGCCGTTACTTAAGATTGGTGTTGCTGGCATAAACCACATTTTACTCATATATTCATATAACTTCTGAGCATGCTGTTTATTTTCGGCATAATAACTAGAAACTCTTGCAAATAAATCTTGAAAATCCTCACCTTTCATAAGATATCGATCTCGCAGAATAGCTTTACCGAAAGGAGTAAGTAAATTGTTATGGTTGTTGTTTATAGTGATTTGAAATTTATTTTTTTTAAACGTGTTCATTATAGGTACTAATGGGGTTGTAGGATTTATAATGCTTATTTTGAAAAAATGACACCATATTCAGTGTATAGAATCTTTACTTAAGTAGACACGAGAATAATAATTTATTCAATATAAATATTTATTTTTTTTTAGATTTTTGACTTGACACAAATCACTCTTGATTACTATATAGAATAGTTTGTACAAATATTATACTTTCTTAAGGCACAAACAGTCTTATCCTGCGGAAGTAGGGCAACGTTGCGTGGTTCCCGGTTGCATTTTCTCACGATCAAGTCACAGCGTAACAGAAAGAAAACCGATCCATGCAACAAGACCTTATCTATACGGGAATAACATTAAATACATTCTCCATCATTCGTATTAAGAGACCTATCGGTGTAACCTCATCCTTATATTCAACAATAAACAATGCAACAAACGTGGTGTGTCGGCTACTATCCAATCAACTTCTACAACATAATATCCTGGCTCTCTATCTGAAAAAGTTACTTCAATCATTTTAGAAGGAGCTAATGTATGATCCCAGTAAGGAAATTTATCAGAAAATTCACTATAAATTTCTTTTAAATCAGCATGTTTCAGTCTATTTTCAAAGGTAACCTCTGCTTTTGGCATTTGCACTATATAACCGCAAGTTTTATGTGATGCTTACTATACCGTTAATTGCTATTTTCTTCTCCTGTTCTGATAAAGCGTTATATTTTTCATATGCTGTTTTACCTAGAACATCCTCTAACCAGTCAGGATTTTTTCTTATAGCATCTATTAAATCCCATTCATATCCTACTCCATTTCCTCCGTTAGTAGTAATATTAAGCGGTATTAAGTGTTTTTGTTTACTCTTATCAGTAAAATGCAAATCTACATTTTTCGTTTCTTTATTTATAATTAAATCACAACTAATACAACAAAATTTAGACAATCCTATGTATTATATTTCTGCACTTAATTGATTATCACGATCTGGAAGTTGTGCTTTTATATACTGTATTATTCTCATTTCAGCATGAGCTTTATCGCTAAGTGGACCATCTAATACAATTTTATATGGTTGTTTTATAGCTTCAATAATTGAATGGACAAATTTTTTACTTGCATCAATAGTATCAGGGTTTAATGCATCTTCTCATTTCATCAAATCTCTTCTAGCTCTAGCTACTGCCTTCACTACTTTTGGACTTACACTGGTTACATTACAGACTTTTTGTTGAACCTCTTGATTGTTATTCGGCTACTTTTCTAGCTCTTGCAAAATACGTGGTAATATATCCTTATGGTCACTATTATTTTTATAATAATATTGTACAACATCTAGAAGTAGTGCTTTTCGTTGAGTAGATAGATTTTGTTGTTGTAGAAAATTTTTTCTGTAGGTAAAGCTGTGTAAGTAGCATAATCTTGTAAATATTTAAAAACTTTTGTGGTATGTGTCTCAATTTGTTCAACTTTATTTGTGTTCACACTAGAATTATGTAATTCGTTGAACGCTACTAAAATTTGTTTGCCGTCAAAACATACGGCACTACATTGGCTATTATATTGAATTAACCTACCTAAGGCATCAAAGCGTCTATTTTGTAAAGGAGTATCATGTTCTTTTATAATCTTTGAGTTAAGTCTAGTACGGAAAGCATATACAAAATTCTGCAGATTTGAGTTGTTGTTGTCATTGAATAGCCCGTGGGTAGGATTCTCGTCAGCAAATCCAACATGAATACCATATAAGGAACAAGTTGTTTTGGAATAATCTTTTCTGTTTTACTTGCTAAAACCTCTAGAACTGCTAATTTTTCCAAACTTTCATCCAGGGCTTCACTATTATTTTTGTGTATTTTCCTATAGTGTTCAGTAAGGATTTTTAAGGCAGATATAGATTCGTTTAATATAATACTTTTTAATAAAGCCTCTCTCGATTTTTATCTCTTATGATTCCTCTACTGTCTGGCTATCTACATATTTAACAAACTCTACTGTTAACCTTTCTTTCTGTGCATTTGTTAGATTTGCCATATAAATATTATTTTATAATTTTAATTATTTTCTCCTAAAGCCTCAACGCTTTTCTCAAATATTGAATTATCAATATCATTACCGTCTACTAAAATCGTCATGTTACCTGAAATGCTTTTTAAGCTTTTCGCACCCAAATTGGTTATGTTATTATCTCTTAGATCTCCTAATTTAATGTTCATAAGCGCTAATTTTTTTAGAGAATTGTTTTTTGTAGCATGTTCGCTATTGCTTCAAAACCTAGATCTCCTATTTCAATATTATTGCTTATTAGTAAAGTTTCTAACGCTTTATTTTCGGTTAATGCAGTAGTAAATTCTTTTATATTATTATGGGTTAAATTATTGTTATTAAGATTTAGAGTTTTTAACCATGGATTTAATTTTAAAGCAGATGCTATATATTTCATCTCCTAAGTTATTTGTTTTAAATCTAAAGTATCAATAGATATTGAGGTTAAAAAACCTTCAATTACTTCTGCACTGTTTTCGGAGATTCTTGTTTCATTTAATATTAATTCTTTAATATATTGATTAGCCATTAAAACATGTAGTAATTTTATGACTCCCTCGTTTCTAAGGTTATTATACCTTAAATTTAACGACATTAATTTTGCACTGCTAATATTATTTGCGATAACGTCTATCCCTTCGGCAGTAATATTCATTTGTCCTATATCTAAGGATTTTAACGGTAGTTTTGAATGAAACAACTCACGAACAATTGCTGCTCCTTTATTTCCTACTTCACTACTACCTAATGCTAAAGAACTTAAATTAGGGTGGTTTTTAATAGCATCTATTAATATTCTTAAATCTTCTATTTTCAGCGCAATAGAATTTAAAGATAAATATTCAAGAGAGGTATTATCTGCTAAAGCATCAATAAGAATTTTTATTTTTTCACTATCTAAAGAAGTAGAATGCAGGTTTAAATGTGATATTTGATTTAACTTTACAATTTTACTTAGATTGTTTATATCATCGTTACTAAGGTTGCTGCCATATAAATCAATTTCTTTTACTACAGTATTTTTCTCTAAAGTTTTAATTACAATTGACAAAAAACTACTATCTTCTTCATAAGGTAGTTCTACACGAACCATTTCAGGATCATTATTCTTAATTTTCTGCAACAATAAATCATTTCAACTGAGGTCAATTTTTTGTCTTTTGGGAGACTCATCTTTCTTAACATCATCTATGCTAAACAAGATATAGACATTGAAAAAGGTGGTAGTAATAATTGTTGTTTTACATCCTATAGCGTCTCCTATCCAACCAAATATTAAAAAGCTCCAAAAGGTCTTAATAAATATGTTGAACAAAAAGCAGATGCAGAATAAATAAAAACTACTTTTGGATCAGCCTTTGGAAAAAACAATTCATTAAATACTACTACCATATGTACATAAAGCATAAGGTCAAAATATTCAAGAAATGTACCAACAGATAATAAACCTATTGCTTCTTTTTGATTACGATTTAAGCTGCTTTGTTCTGTCTCATAGCCGAGCATAATGTCTTTATAAAAAATTAAATTGTAAAGAAACTTATACTGTTTTATATAAAAGTCAATAGGGAATTTCGCTTTATACGATAAATAAGGAAACGAAGTGCAACTTAACTCACTTCATATACTAATGCGTTGATCTTATATGAAATGGCATAACCTCACTGATAGTGGAAAACTAAAACCTATTAAGAACCAAGTTAAATAAAACTTATATCCCAAATATTGTTTGAATAGAAATTAATATATGCACTCAAAGCTACTGAAGCGACAATGATAGCTAAATTAATAAAACGATTTAATTTTGATTGAGGAAAATCAAAATATTTATAAAACAGCCCCCCAGAAATAGTACACCCGAGTAATCCCCAAAATACCGTCCATACCCAAGCAAGACAATTCACGTCAATACCGTAAAATACTACGCCGCTACTCATATGACCGCTAGGGAAAGTAAAACCTTTAATATTTAGAGCAAGATTCAAAGGTACTGCAAATGTATATTTGAACGATATATTTAAAATTGTAATGAAAAGTAATACACAAATAGCTTGTGCAAATAGTTGCCTCCTAATATAGTAAATCCGAGTATTATGATAATCTCAATCTCATAACACTCTTCTTGTCCAAATAACAAAAAAATTTTTGCTAAATATTGAAAAAAATATCCTTATTCATTACTTTACTTAATTTTATTTATATATAATTGAAGTTATCATAAATAACAAGCTATAGATATGAAAAATATTTTCCGCACATTTGTATTTACTATTTTCGTATGTTTAATAAATTTACAACTAATTGCTGCAAGCTTTAACGAAAAAATACCTTTATATTTTAAATTAACTAACGAAAATCTGTTAGCAGGACAAAATGCGTTAAATATTGACCTTTGCGACTCTAGAATTAAAGAATGGTGTACAAAGCCACAAAGAGAGCTAGGGCTTAACGGGAAAAAAATAAATGATTACATATCTATTTCACCTGATATTAAAGGAGAATGGCGATTTGGCTGGTGGTATAACATAAATTTTACTCCAGAAAGCAGTTTTGTAGCTCATCAAACTTATAAGATTACTATCGAAGATTATATATTCCCTAATTTTGTCGGTTTAAAAAGTAATAATATAAGTTTCACGACTTTACCACTACTTCCTATTATTAAAGAAATGAATTATCTACAGGATAATATCGATATTTCCAAAAAATTCGTTCAAACTAAAATAGCTTTTAACTATCCTATCGATCCTAAAACTCTAGAGGAAAGAATAGAGTTTATAAAATCTTCAACTAAAGAAAAATTACCGTTTTCTATCAAATTCAATACCAATAATACGGAAGCTACGATTATTACTAATATACCGCCGCTTACAGATAAAGAAGATACAGTTTCCGTAATTATAAAAGACGGTGTTAAACCTCTACATGGCGGAGAAGTTTTCACATATAAAAATGTAAAAGCTCAAAATAATAAGACGCCAAATAACATAAGATATTCTTATAAAGAAAATGTATTAATTCCAAGTCTATCCTCATATTTAAAAATCACTAATAGTACTGCTACAATTGTTAAAGATGATAAACTAAAACCGGAACAGATAATTATAATTACCACAAATACACCAGTGTCGGGTGAGGAAATAAAAAAACATTTAGAGTTATTTTTATTACCACAGGATAAGCCGGCTTTCTTAGGAGTTGCAGGCCAAAAAAACTATAAATGGCAAAATCCGAAAGAAATAACCGATGATATTCTTAAATCGAGTGAAAAAATAAATTTTGAGCTTTTATCTTCCGTCCCAAACATTACTACTATGCATAGTTTTAAAGTAGATACGTTTGCCTCAAGAACTTTGCTTGTTAAAGTAAATCAAGGTGTTAAAACATCGGATAATTTAACACTCGGCTCAGATTATTTTCAAATCGTACAAATACCGGGTAACCCTAAAGAAGTTAAGCTAATGTCCGACGGTTCTATTCTTTCATTAGCCGGCGAAAGAAAGCTTCCCGTATATTCACTTGGCATAGATAAATTATATTTAGAAATCGATAAGATTAATCAGCAAGAAGTTAATCATTTAATCAGCCAAACAAATAGATATAATATTTTCCAAAACCCAACTTTTATAAATGAATATACCTTTAATGAGTATAATATTTCCGAGGTATTTCAAGAGGAAGTAATAGTGAACTCTCAAAATTTAAATTTACCTCATTATACCGATTTAGATTTCAGTAAATATTTTAATTTAGAAGAAGCAGGCAGCTATTCCAAGGGATTATTTCTAGCAAAAGTTTATGCTAAAGACAATAATAACATTATTATATCTCAAGATAAAAGATTAATTTTAGTTACCGATCTTGGTTGTATAGTAAAAACCGATAAAACCGGGACGCATCATATCTTTGTTTCTTATATCAGTAACGGTAAACCGGCTGGCGGCGTAAAAGCAGATATTATAGGACTTAACGGTGAGGTGTTAGTAAGCAGCAAAACCGATAGTAAAGGACATGCCGTTTTATCAAATATAAATGATTTTGCAAAAGAAAAAACTCCAGTGGCTTATATATTAACTACTAAGGATGATTTTTCATTTATGCCGTATAGTAGAAGTGATAGACAAGTTAATTATTCTCGGTTTGATGTAGCAGGAGCCGTTAGTTCTGATCAAGGGTTAAAAGCTTATTTATTTTCCGATCGTGGCATCTATAGACCAAGCGAGCAAGGTCACATAGGCATTATGCTCAAACAAACCAACTGGCAAGGAAAATTTGACGGCTTACCTTTAGAAATACAAGTAACTAACCCTAGAGGAAAAGTAATAGATAAAAGTAAAATAGCTCTAGATGCAGAAGGATTCGGCGAATATTTATTCTCAACGCTTGATGATGCCTTAACCGGCTTATACAATATAAGCTTATATTTAGTAGGAGATAAAGGCAGCAATAACTATCTTAATAGCGTATCTGTCAGGGTGGGTGATTTTCAGCCTGACCGCATGAAAATCAACATAAACTTCAATAACTCACAAGATGAGCTATGGACGAATCCAAAAGATCTTAAAGCAACCGTTAATCTCATAAATCTTTACGGCACTCCTGCAGAAAATAGAAAAGTCAGCGGCTTTATTGATATTAGACCTACCGAGTTTTTCGTACCTAGATTTAAAGAATATAAATTTTATAGTAGCAAAGGAAATAAAGAGTTTTTTAACGAACATTTAGGAGATATTACTACCGACTCTAAAGGTACGGCCAACTTTGACCTTAACCTTGAGAAATATTATAACGCTACTTTTAATCTAACATTTTCAGCAGAAGGATTTGAGCCTGATGCAGGAAGAAGCGTAAACGCAAGCAAATCGCTTATAGTGTCACCTCTGCCTTATATTATAGGATTTAGAAGCGATAGCGATCTAAAATATATTAAGACAAAAACAAGCGCGGCAATAGAATTCATAGCCATATCAAATAAAGCAGAAAAAGTAGCTGCACCTAATTTAACTCTTAACTTAAAAAAGATTAATTATGTAAATAACTTAGTAGCAGATAGTAACGGTAATTATTCTTACAGTTCAGTACCTATTGAGACTAATATATCTTCTGACAAAATTAATATCACGGCAAACGAAAGTTATATTTATAAAGTGCCTACTAAAGAAGCAGGCGATTACGTTATTTACTTAACCGATAAAGAAGATACAATCTTTGCCCAAGCTGAATTTTCGGTAATAGGTGAAGGAAATGTTACGGCTCATTTAACAGACAAAGCAAATTTAAAAGTTAAACTTGATAAAGATGATTATAAAGCCGGCGATACTATTCTTTTAAATATTATAACTCCTTATACAGGTTATGGGTTAATTACTATCGAGACCGATAAAGTACATAATTTTGAATGGTTTAAAGCTGATGAAAATAATAGCATTCAAGAAATAAAAATTCCTGACGGCTTTGAGGGTAAAGGATATGTAAATGTACAATTTATAAGAGACATAGAAGCTACGGAAATCTTTATATCACCGTTTAGCTATGCAGTAGTACCGTTTACTGCGGGTATTTATAAGCATAAACAAGATATTGGATTAACACTTCCTGCAAAAATCAAATCGGGAGAAAAGCTAGCAATTCGTTACCGTACTACAAATCCCGGTAAAATAATAATATTTGCTGTTGATGCAGGGATATTATCATTTGCTGGTTATCAGACTCCCGACCCGCTTAATTACTTTATTAACGATAAAGCCTTGGAAGTCCGAACATCACAAATCATGGATTTAATATTACCTGAGCGTCCTTTATTAATGAAAGCTTATATGGCGGCTCCTGCCGGAGACGGTTTTATAAATGTCGCTCGAAACCTTAATCCGTTTAAAAGAAAAAGCCAACCTCCCGTAGCATTTTGGTCAGGAATTTTAGAAGCAGATCTTGATGAGAGAGAAGTCACACTTGATATACCAAGCTATTTTAACGGCACTTTAAGAGTTATAGGGGTAGCCTCAAGCCTTGACTCTATAGGAACTTCCCAAGCTGATTTATTAGTCCAATCCGATCTTATTATCAATCCAAATTTACCTTTATTTGTAGCTCCAAATGATGAATTTACAGTACCGGTAACAATATTTAATAACCTAAAAGATTCAGGAAATGCTCAGGTTTTTCTAAATATTGAAACAAGTGAAGGACTTAAAATATTAGATTATCCTAAAGAGATCCCGATAGACGAAAATAAGGAAGCTACTATTAATGTTAAATTAAAAGCAACTGATCAACTCGGTTCGGCAGATTTAAAGGTTGTGGCTTCTATAAATCACCTAAAGCCGGATATAATATCTATGGCAGTAGTACATAGCTCCGAATTAACTAGTACTACGAGCGTTCGCCCTGCTAGTCCGAGCGTTACAACAGTTAATACAGGCTTTATTACAAACAACAAGGCTAATTTAAAAATCTTACGGGATGTATATCCTGAATTTGCTAAATTACAAATTTCCGCTTCTAAATCACCGCTAGCTATTATTTCTGGCTTTAAAGATTTCCTAGATAATTATCCTTATGGTTGCACTGAACAATTAATAAGCCAAAATTTTGCCAATATTTTATTATATAATGAACAAGAGCTAGTTCAGATTCTTAAAACTGATCGTAAAAAAATGGATGAATCATTATCAAAAATATTCCAAACTTTATCAGAACGTCAAAATTATGACGGTGGATTTAGATATTGGAACAATTTTAATGACGATTCCGATCCATTTATTTCCGTTTATGCTATGCATTTCTTAAGCGAGGGAGCAACTAGATATTTAGCCGTTCCAAGTGATACATTTAATCAAGGTATTTACTATTTAGAGAATATGGCTAACAGATCAATAAACTCCTTAGATGAAGCAAGAGAAAAGGCATATGCGGTTTATATCCTGACGCAAAACAGCGTTATTACTACAAGCTATATTGCAAATATTTTAAAATATTTAGACGAGTACCATAAAAATACATGGCAAGATGATTTGACTAGCGTTTATTTAGCAGCTAGCTATAAAATGCTGCAAATGAATGAAGAAGCGGAGAAATTATTAGACAGATTTACTCTAAATAAACCTATATCAAAAACAGACTATCAGTATTACAATACTCTAATAAAATATAGTCAGTATTTATACTTAATTTCTATGCATTTTCCAGAACGGTTAAAAGACTTTGACCCAAAAATTGTACAGGATATCGCTCTTTTTGCTAAAGATAACTATAATAGCCTATCCGCAAGCTATGCTATTATGGCAAGTCTTGCCTATGCCGATAAAATAAATCATGTAGATGAGGCTACTATTAAAGTAACCTCTACAGATAAAGAAGTTACTTTAACAGGCAATAAAGTGATGATTGCTGAGCTGTCGGTAGAAAATAAGAATATCAACTTAACATCCTCAAGTAACGGCTTTTTCTATCAGCTTTTAACTTCAGGCTATGATAAGCAATTAACAGAAAATAAAGAGATAGTTAAAGGCATAGAAATAACAAAAAAATATCTCGATGAAAATAATAAAGAGGTTAGCAAAGTAAAATTAGGTGATAATATTACGGTGGAAATCACCATGCGTTCAGGTAGTAATAAAACCTTGAGCAATATGGTGCTACTTGATTTATTACCGGCAGGCTTCGAGCTTTTACCGGATAACAACCACATAAATATATTAGAACGCACGCAGGAAGTAATGATATGGAAACCGATATATATAAATAATCGTGATGATAGAGTTATGATTTTCGGTACTATTTCTGATCAAAAAATGACGTATCAGTATAAAATCAAAGCAGTTAATAAGGGCATATTCTCTACTCCTGCTATTTACAGTGAAGCTATGTACGACCCTCAAACTTACTATCGTGGTGTTATAGGCAATATTATTGTGGAGTAGCATTACCCGCACGGTTTTTATGTCATTCCCGTGAGCATTTTTGCGTGGACCGGTAAACTCCTACTATGTCATTCCTGCGAAAGCGGGAATCCAGTAAAACCTACAAAAAACTTGTTTTGTTAGGTTTATTTTGTTAATATTAAGACTACTTTTTCTGGATTCCTGCTTTCGCAGGAATGACATAGTAGGAGTTTATCCCACAATTACTTTCAACTTCTCTATAGTTTTTGGATCTTTTGCAAGTTCTAAAAATATTTCCTACTCATAGGCAAGTAGCTTTTCTTCATTTGTTTCATTATGTGTATCAATAATATCTTGAAATTTGCTAAGCACCTTATTTTATAGATCGTTATATTTTGATGTATCTATTGCTGTTGCTAAATTTATTTTAGGCAAAGTAATTTTATGCGGAATCGGTACTATCTTTTTAGGTAGGTTTAATTTTAAAGCTTCCTCTAAAATATAATGCTTGTTCATATTTACGTGCATATTCTCTACATCATAATCTGCTTTAAAGTAATCCGGCTGAACTTGTTTTATTCTGCTCTATAATATTGCTGATATTTCTAATTAGTTTAGTTTTATTACCATTACTTCGAGCAAACATTTCGGTAACACCGCCCCACCCGGGTATTAAACCAACACCAAGTTCTACAAGCCCTGCGTTAAGTTCTTGATTTCCTATAATAAAGCTTGAGTGCAATAACAGCTCATATCCACCTCCAAGTGCCACACCAAGACCACAAGCTAATAACATGTACAGAGGAATATTTTAAGTGGAGCATGGTTTGCTGTCCCAGCTTTAGTAAATTCTCTAGATCGTGAAAATTCTTATCTTCAATATAAGAAAGAAGAAGTTTTAAATCAGCACCGGCAGAAAAATTATTTCCTTGCGGATAAATATAAAGATTTTTACCGTCATTTTCGGCTTTACTTGCTGCTTCTTGTAGTAAATAAAACACCTCATGATTTAAACAATTCATTTTTATAGTAATAACAAAAATCAAAACATCTTGATAAAGTATTAATTTTGCCGAGCTATTCTCTAATACTATCTGACTTTCTTGTAAAATATCTTTGTGAGAATTAAATTTTTATTTATCGATTTTTTGATATTCTTTATTGGCTAAATATTGCGGAAGTGGGATATGCATTAAATCGGCATTTTTAATTACCGAATTCCAACCGTTTTTAGCCGCTATAGTCAATAATTCAAATGGACCATATTTCCAGCTGTAACCAAACTTCATAGCAGCATCGATATCATAAATATTATCCGTAACCGACGGAACTAGACCTGCTAAATAAACATAAAATTCCGTGATAATTTCAGTAAAAAATTTACCGTAAACCGAATCACTTACAAGAAGCGCATCAAGATTAAAATATCTACTTTTTGAACAGGACTATATGATAAGTCGTTTATATTTATAACTTCTTTAATCTTTTTGCCATTTGATACCGATAAACGATAAAATCCACCGTCACCTTTATGTCCAATTAACTGCTTCTCTATCATCTTATCAAAAACAGGGGTCTTTACATATGATTTTATGATAAGCATCATTTGCAGAAAGAGAGGCAAGTAATGAACTTGAAATTCACTTCATTACGTCATACCCGATTAGATCATAAGCCCCAAAAATGTAGTAAATATTTTATCTATAGTAGCAACATCAAGCTTCTGACTTATCACTTTACGGGCTACTAATTCAAGTAAAAAATACCCTACTCTATTAGCAATAAAACCAGGCGTATCATTACATTTTACTATAATTTTACCAAGCGTTTTCGTTAAGAACTCTGATACTCTTTCTATTACTTCAGCCTTTATCATAGGGTCTATAATTAACTCAAGCAGTTCCATATTATCTTGGCGGATTGAAGAAGTGCGTAATAACGAACCTAGACTTAATATTATCTGGTAAATTCTCTTTGCGTCTTTCAAGTGGTAATGTAGAGGTATTAGAAGCAATAATTGCATCTTCTTTAAGATAAGGAATAATTTTATTATATAATTGGTGTTTGATTTCTCACTTCTCAACAATAACTTCAATCACTAAATCACATTCTTTAATTAAATCTAAATCATATTCTAAATTACCGATGGTAATGAAATTTGCTTTATCAGGAAAAGATAAAGGTGGAGGTGGAGGTTTTTGTTTATGCAAATTTTCTTTAGCGGTGTTAACTATTTTATTAGGATCATCGGAATCTTTAGCGATAATATCAAGCAGCACTACTTTATAAGAAGAATTAGCAATTAACGCTGCAATCCCTGAACCCATTACTCCCGCACCGATAACACAAACTTTTTTTATTTCATTTTGCATAAGTTACCTTCTGTGTTACCCCGTGGCTTGACCATGGGGTCCAGCCACGGGATGACATCGAGTGTGTTTTTCGATACACAAAACCATGTCCCTTTGCAATAACATTATGTTATAGCAATACCGACGCCACCCCCGGCTTGTCGTACAATTTTAGTACATTCATTTATAGTAACAGCAGTGGTAACGACATCATCGACTAATAAGATTTTTTTACTTACAATATTATACTTTGTGTTAAATTTGATACTACCCTTTATATTATTTTTGTGTTGTTTTCGTGAGAGAAAAGTCTGAGACTTAGTCCATGTTGCTTTAGTTAAAAGCTCAGCTTTTAACATTTTATCGGTAACTTTTGCAATTTCCATAGCTAAAGCGATAACTTTACTGCCCTCCTGTACCACTTCGATTGCTACTCCACTTGCAGCGATTCCAACACGAGCAACTCTAGCAACGTAAAGTGCCGTATCCTCTTGCAGCGTGCTTTTTCCTGCTGGCTTATTTTACGATTGCCGTTCTCCTGTGGAGGCTCAGAAGCTTTTGTTTGTGCTGCTTCTAAAAGCGCTACTCTTTCAGGGGTATTTATTGAAGATTTAAGCTTATTATCTTTTGCTGCATTTTTTATTCCTTCTTCAGGAGTATTAATAGATGATTTACTGCTTAAATTTTCTTTACTCATGCATATCTCATAAAATTATGTTCTATATTATTTCACATTCTATGTCATTCCCGTGAAAGCGGGAATCCATCTTTTAAAAAGTATAAACAAACAATGCTTTTATCGATTCTTGATTACTGGATTCCCACTTTCGCGGGAATGACATCAGAACTAGCTAGAAATGATACAAAAGAACACTCACCTCTTCCCCATCGCATAGCTAGTAATCAAGTTTTTTACAGGTTTAAAATTATTTATCACCTTAAATCCTATTTGTCTTAAACATCTTAAATTTTTGGAATAATTTGAAAAAATATTATTTAACTCATCAGTCAGCTTATACATAATAAAATTATCCTCTTGCCTTAGCTTTTGATATTCTTGTAATGTGCCATTATTACTAACTATCATACTCAAAATCTCTATATCCTTTATGCCCTGATTAAGCCCTTGTCCGGCGAGCGGATGTACTGTGTGGGCAGTGTCGGCAATAAGCACTATACGGTTATGAAAATATCTATTTGCTATACAGGCTTTTAGTGGAAAGCTACTAATCTCACTATCAATAGTAATTTTACCTAGGGAATTACCGGCATTTCTTTGAGTTAAAAACCTAACTTCTTCTACAGGCAAATTAACAATTAAAGCAGCCTGATCAGAAGAAGTTGACCATATTACGGATGAAGCATATTGATCTTTTAAAGGCAGCAAAGCAAAAGGACCAAGCGGCAGGAAATGTTCCATAGCACAATTTTCATGCGGCTTTTCATGCTTAATATTAAATGTAAGAGCAGTTTGATAAGGTTTCTCAATTTCATTAGCAAAGTAATGAGACCTCACTTTTGAATTTGCTCCATCACATATAATTAATAAATTACACTTAATTTGGTTATCATCAAATTTTATAATCGAGTAGTCATTATGGCTTATAACCTCTTGATATTGATTATTATCAATTAATGTTATCAACGGATTATTAGTTATTTTTGACAATAGCATTTTTTTAAAGTCGCTATTCTTAACCACATATCCAAGTACAGCGTCAGCGTCATTTCGTAAGTCTAATATCTCTGAAGCCTTATTATCTACTACATATATGTCTTGCATTTCTGCTACAAACTTCTCAAGCTCTTCCCATATATCAATAGAGAATAAGAAATTTTTAGAATGCGGCGTTAAAGCAGTAGTTCTTATATCTTTAAAAAACTCTAGGCTTTTTACCGATTTACTCTCGAATATAGTAGTTTTTATACCCTTTTGTGCAAAAGAAAGCGCCGTTAACATGCCGCTAAGACCGCATCCTAAAATTACCGTATTAGACATCTTCCCAAACTCTACTTCTAGAGGTAATTTGTGCGTCGATCCGATACTCGCATCCTCACGTACGCTTGTGTACGCTGCGGTGCTGCGTTTCGTGTCTCCTACAAATTCCTCTCTATAAGCGAATTTGGCAAGATGTCTATCAATCTGTTTTGTTTTCATTCGATTCATTTATGAAATATTTTAAATATCCGTTTGTTGCTATAAAGCTTAGAAGAAAATAAATAATTGCTATATCCAAATATGAACTATTGCCTGAGTATAAACCTAAACAACAAATCAATAAACTCACTAAAGTCGTGAAGCTATTTAAAATCAATAAATTTGTAAAAATATCCGTTTTACTGATAAATAGGTAGGTTATTAAGCAAATAAATAATGCAATAATAATTAAAAAGATGTTAAGCATAATTTTTAAAATCGGTTTTACTGTTGGATACACAATCGTCATCGTCATTGCGAGGACATTACGAAGTAATTGACGAAGCAATCTCAGGAGCTTGTTATTATTTCATGAGATTGCCACGCTCCCTACGGTCGCTTGCAATGACGACTTGGATATCCTACCCCTCTCATTATATATAATCATTTATAACACTACAAACTGCAAATAAAATTCCTTAAATAATTTTAATATTATGTAATCTTAGCCAACCTTTACATTATAAATAGC